>CAZFHE010000132.1:0-1672 GCA_964518615.1 uncultured Dechloromonas sp.
GGTCTGGAACGGCCTGCGCGGCCTGCGCAAGGACAATACCGGCTACGACCTGAAGCAGTTGTTCATCGGCGCCGAAGGCACGCTCGGCGTCATTACCGCGGCGGTCTTGAAGCTCTTCGCCTTGCCGCCGGTGCAGACCACCTGCTGGCTGAACGTGGCGACGCCAGCCGCCGCCGTCCTGCTGCTGCGCCGCGCCAAGGATGTTTTCGATGCGCAATTGACGGCTTTCGAATTGATTTCGGATACGGCCCTCGGTCTGGTGCTGCGGCATATTCCCGGCAGCCGCCGGCCGGGAGCCGCCAGCCCGTGGTATGTGCTGGCCGAGTTTTCCGGCGCGACGCCCGCCGCGGTCGAAACCTGGCTTGCGGCCTGCCTCGGCGAGGAAGCCGTCGCCGATGGCACGGTCGCCCATTCGCGAGCCCAGGCCAGACAATTGTGGGCGCTACGCGAAAATATCTCGGAAGCGCAAAAAATCGAAGGCCTGAGCATCAAACATGACATTGCCGTTCCGCTGTCGCGCATCGACGATTTCCTGGCGCGGGCCGGCGCGGCGCTAGACGCGGCTTATCCTGGCATCCGCATCGTCGCCTTCGGCCATGTCGGCGACGGCAATCTGCATTACAACCTGTCGCGGCCAATCAGCAGCGACAACGCCGCCTTCATCGACCGCCAGCCCGAGGTGCACCGCCTCGTACACGACATCGTGCATGACCTGGACGGCTCGATTTCGGCCGAACACGGTCTGGGGCAATTGAAGCGCGAGGAAATCCTGCGCTACAAGAGCGCGCCGGAAATGGCGCTGATGCGCGCCATCAAGACAGCGCTCGATCCGCGCGGCCTGATGAATCCGGGAAAGCTGCTGTGAATCGCAAGGACATCACAAATACGTCGGCTTGACCGGGGTGCGCAGCCATCGTACATTTTGTACAAAATGTGCCTTTCTGAGGGATGCCATGCGTACCGTTACCGCAAGCGAAGCCAAGCAAAGTCTGGCGACCGTCATCGAGGCCGCCATGCGCGAGCCGGTTTTGATCCAGCGACAGAAACGAGATGTTGCCGTGGTCATGTCGGTGGCTGAATACCAACGCCTCGCCCACCTGAATGTGGCGGAATTTCAGCGGTTTTGCGATCAGGCGGGCGCTGCGGCGAAAAAAGCCGGTTTGACGGAAGAGAAGTTGGCGGAGCTTCTTGCGGATGGAGACTGAGCGCACCCTCGTTCTCGACACCAGTCTCTGGATCAGCCGCCTGCTCATGCCAACAGGAAGCGCCGCGCAGGCGGTCAATCATGCGCTGGCATGGGGCATTCCGCTGATGTCGGAAGAAAGCCTGTCGGAATTGGTTGATGTGATATCGCGGCCAAAATTTGACAAATATTTATCGTCCCATGACCGCCGACATTTCGTTCGCCTGCTTGGCGGCATCGTGCGCATGGTGTCTGTCACTCAACGCATCGCTGCATGCCGCGATCCAAAAGATGACAAATTTCTGGATGTGGCGCTAAACGGTGGAGCCCAGTTGATTTTGACAGGGGATAGCGATCTTCTGACCCTCCACCCCTTTCACGGCATCAGCATTATCAGCCCGGCGGATTTTCTGGCTGGCGGACGCATGGGCTGAATCAGCCTGGCGCTTCAATGACGGGTGAAAATGGGGTTTGGCCGCCTTCCAATCC
>CAZFHE010000133.1:0-9908 GCA_964518615.1 uncultured Dechloromonas sp.
GATTTCGCGGCCATCGGCGGCAATCTGCGCCTGGTCGGCAACCTGCCCTACAACATCTCGACGCCGCTGCTGTTTCATCTTGCCGATTACGGCGACCACCCAATGAAACATATTCCACGCCGGCGTTTTGGCCAGAATTTCCTGATCGACCGCGGCATGATCAATGCCATCGTCGGCGCCATTGATCCGCAACAGGGCGATACCGTGGTCGAGATCGGCCCCGGCCTGGGAGCGCTGACCGAACCGCTGCTGGCCAGGCTCGATCATCTGCACGTCGTCGAAATCGACCGCGACCTGATCGCCCGCCTGAAAAAGCAATACCCGCCCGAGCGCCTCTCCATCCATGAAGGCGACGCGCTGGCCTGCGATTTCGCCGCCATCGGCCGCGACCTGCGCTTGGTCGGCAACCTGCCCTACAACATTTCGACCCCGCTCCTTTTTCATCTTGCCGACTACGGCGATCACGTCCGCGACATGCATTTCATGTTGCAAAAGGAAGTCGTCGAACGCATGGTGGCCGCCCCCGGCGATGGCGACTTTGGCCGCCTGTCGGTAATGCTGCAATACCGCTTCCATCTCGAATGGCTGCTCGACGTGCCGCCGGAAAGTTTCGACCCGCCGCCCAAGGTACAGTCGGCGGTCGTCCGCCTGATCCCCAGGGCCGCCGCCGAATTGACGGCCAAAAACCCGGAACGCTTCGCCCGCGTCGTCCAGACCGCCTTCGCACAGCGGCGCAAAATGCTGCGCAACACCTTGAAGGGCTTACTCGACGACGCCGGCTTCATCGCCCTCGGCATCGACCCAACCCGCCGCCCGGAAGATCTGGCGGTCGAGGATTACCTGCGCATCGCCAATTATCTCGAAGCCTGAGGCAACGGGGGCAGGCGGCCCCTGATGATCCCGGCACGATACAACAACCCGGACAGCATGCCGCATGGCATAATCCCAGCGGCTTCGAGGGGAGACGGGAAGCTTGGGTTGTCCAAAGCGCCAACGGCGCTCACCGCCCGCCTCGAAGGCACAACACGCTCAATGAAGGGAAGCAGCCTGCCCATGGGTAGGCCTCCCTTGCGCCGCTACCTCAACGCCCTAACCCTGAAGGAGACACCCCATGAAGTCGAACGTAATGAAACTCTTCCTGGCCACCCTGGCCACCGCCGTTGCCCTGCTGGCCGGCTGCGGAACGGAAACCGGCACCGACACTGGAAGCATTATCAAAGTTGATCCGGGGAGTGAGTATCTGGGTAAATGGACGTATGTGATGGAAAAGCAAGAAGGTGATTGGCAGTTACGGTGGCCTGATCTGACGATTGAGCGTAACGGAGATGGCTTCATGATCCGTAGTGATGGTGAAGGAAACATGCCAGCCTATCTCAAGAACGGTGGCCTTCAGGTTGCCGGCGGCGACCTTTACGTCATTGATAGAACGTCTGGCAGGCTTACAAACGGTGGGCAACAATTTGAAAGGATTCAATAATTGCAGTCCTCTACAATTAGAGCGTTTTCGATTTAAATACTTACATATCCTGAAGACGTGAAGGGCCGTAGGTTGGGGAGAGCGCAGCAAACCCCAACATCCAAAGTCTGGCGTCGCGGAACGGCTCTTGTTGGGTTTCGCCTTCGGCCCAACCCAACCTACCGCGCCGTCATTTGATATGATGGTGCGCTGGACTGGCCCCTTGCCGCCCAGCTCTGGCAGAGGGAAGTAGTTGAGTGAAATTCCGGCTGGCGTTCTGGATCAGCCGGGATTTTGTTTGAGTCAAAGGAAAGGGCGCTGATTGCCTGTCGGCCGCGAAAATCAAGGCCCATCTGGCGGGGCGCATTGAGAGGATACGCTTGAGCATTATGGAAACGGTCTACAATTTTCTGGTCGGGCTGATGCAGCTCGCTTTGTTCATCATCATCATCATCGGCGTGCTGGCATTTCATGGCTACAACACGCTGCGCGGTCTTTCCGAGGCCATCCGGGAGGCTTGGTCCAATATCGGCGTGGTGGGCCGAAAGCAGGCATCCTTGGTCAATCAGCTCATCGACGTCGTTAAGGGCTACCAGGAATCCGAGAAGTTTGTGATGCTGAAGGTTTCCGAAGACATGTCCAATGCGGCCAATGTCGCCCAGATGCACCAGCAGTCCAACATGGTGCTCTCCAGCGTCAACGGTCTGGCTCAAAAATTCCCTGAACTCAAGGCCGACCAGCAATATCAACGCCTCATCGACAGCTTTCAAGCCTGCGAGGCTCAACTCGAAGGCGCGCGCGCCTAGTACAACAGCCGGGTTCGCCAATACAACACACGGCGCAGCTCCATTCCCCATGTCTTTTTCGCCCCGGTTCTGGGCTTTCGGGCAGCTCCTTACCTGGAGTTCGACGGCAGCGAGCGGGTCATGGACATGGGCGAGCTGAAGTCTTTTTCCGGAGACGACGATGGCGAGCGCCTCAACGCTCTGTTGGGCAAAGCCGGCGGCAAATTGCTCGAAGTCTCCAACAAGACCTTGGAGGTTGGGAGGATTGCCGCACAAAAGGCTGTCGAGGGCGGAAAAATGCTCGCGGATAAATCACAGGAAAAAGTTGAAGAACTGCGCACCAATCAAGCGCAATTGGCCGAATCCGCCGGGCAGGAAAAAACGCCTTGCAGCCAGTGCGGGGCGGAGATCAACGCCGAGGCGGCGTTTTGCTCGACTTGCGGCGCCAAGGTCGCCGTCTAGAGCGGTTTTGGTTCAGGTATGGACAAACACCGACTTCCGCGCCCATGCGCTTTGCACCCCTCGCCCCCTTGCGGCGCAGAGATTAGGTAGCGGCCCGCATTTGAACCGTCATTCTCCATCCTTATAGGATGTATTGTTAACCATGCCAGTCACTTCCGACGAAGCCGACCACGAGATTGCCGCCTTCCGTAAGGAATTTGCTGGGGTTTCATCACTTCAATTCAAACACGCTCCCACTCAGGAGGATTTTTATGGACCCGAAGGCAGTGTCGAACGAGTCGGACAAATCAAAGGCGCCTTCCTATGCAAAGACCGAGAGGTGCATCTACCCCTTGCCAGCCTTAGCGACGTTCAGGACCTCCGATCATCACTCCTACATGAAGCAATTGGTCATTACGGAACCCTCACTTTCACCGAAGCCCAAAAGCGAGACCTCCTCGACGCCACGCTACGATCTCGACAATCTCTTTCCCTGAAAGCAGATTGGGAGATTGTCGACCGGGAGTACGCCGGCAAAAGTGAAATCCAGAAAGGGGAAGAGATATTCTGCTTGGCGGCCGAACGAGTCGACGGACGATCCCCAAAGCCTGCGTCAGAAGTCTCGAATCTTTGGCGAGAAGTCATCCATGACAAATCTCGCCCACTGGAACAGGGCGATTTACAGGTCATCGCCAATGCCGTTGCCGACGGCCTTCGGCGAGATACTCGCCAGCAGCAGATTTTTCCTCTGGATAACAATTCACTGTTCAAGACGCAGGAAACCCCAAAAGGAAGGCAATCGTGAGCGCATACATGAAAGACTTACAGCAGCCCTCGAATCAGGCTATCGAGACGGGCGTTACAGCGACGGTTTCTACACTCAAGCCGCAGGACGAGAGCCAGAGCGAGATGGATACTTGGATGGACGCATTGGGCGAGGCGATGGTCGCGGCAGGCAACAGGATGGACACCGACTTGGAATATCGCAAGTACATCCAGAGCATCACGCGCTGAATCAGAATCAGTCCGGCACCGACCGGGGACAATCCGATCCCCGAATCGTGGGTGCCTCGAAGGTGTTGCAAGCGGCCACCAAGAACCTGCCGCCGGCGAAGCAAGCCGATCTGATGGGCCAGCTCCAAGCCAAGCTGCAACACCCGGAAAACGTCGCAAAGCTCCCCGCGCCAATGAAGCTCGTTCGGGAGCAAGCCCAGGATCGAACAGCGCCGGAAACAACCCGGAAAGATGACAAGGAGCGCGACCGCTAGAGCGGTTTTGGTTCAATCCTTAACGCATTCGTTGCCTGAGGCTTGTAGGTTGGCGGTGAGCGAAGCGACCCCCAACGAGCAGAAGCTCACAGGGCAGCCGATGTTGGGGTTCGCCCGCGGCTCACCGCCAACCTACTCCCAAACGATTGCGCTTCTACATGTAAGCAAATGAATCAAAATTGCTCTAGACATAGCGGAACGGTCGATTTTCGCGGACGCGAAAATCGACTTGGCTGTATTGCTCACTCGAAAAGCGTGGCGACCCTCGCCAGCACGTCATCCATGAGCGGCGCGGGTAGCGTGTCTACCTTGCGGGCGCGGCGAGCGGTCAGGTCGATGACTCGCGGCTGGTCACAGCGCACGACGCCGGTTGTCTTGATTCCTGTCAAGGGTACGGCGAAGCCAAGACGACGGGCAAACTCACCGCCGTTGGTAATGGGCAGGATGACCGGTAGTTTGGTGGCTTCGTTGAACTCGGCGGGCGACACGACAAGGACGGGGCGGCTGCCGCTTTGCTCGTGCCCGGCGGTCGGATCGAGCGATACGAGATAGATGTCGCCTCGCTTCATAGCAGTTCATCGCCCACGGCTGGCGCATCGACCCATTCACGTTCTTCGGCGGGTTGAGGCTCTGAATAGTCCGACGCGGCCAGCAATTCCGCGAGCGTGTAGCGCGGGCGCGGATTGGGGTTAACCACCAGGCAGCCATGATCGACCGCAAGGCCGACCGTGACGCCGGCTTTCAGGTGCAGTTGATCAAGGAAGGCAGGCGGCACGGCCAACATGATCGAGCCGCCAACCTTGCGCAAATTGGTTGTGTGCATAATGAGGCTCCCGCAGTGTTATATCGAAGTATAACTCGCCATCGGTTCTGCACAAGCAATTCTGCTACCCGCCGAAATTTTCGCGCCCGCGAAAACCAATACAGGGTGGCGCAAAAATGCAGGTAGAGGATCCAACAAAAAGGCGGCCCGGTCATCCCGGCCGCCTTTTTTTGATACGGCATCAATCGCCTGTTGCCGCCTCAGTCCTTTTTCTTCAGCGGGCAGGTGTTCAGGCCCAAGACCGGGTAGAGCGGGCACCAGCCCATCAGGCCGGTGGCCAGGGGGACGACGCCGATCCAGGCCCAGATCGGGCCGCCCAGCAGCGCCCAGGCGATCAGGGCGATGCCCGCGACGATGCGCAGAATTTTGTCGATACCGCCAACATTGCTTTTCATGTCGTTTTCTCCATCAGGTCGAAAATGTTGTGGCGCGCACTGTAGCGGGCGTCTCGGGGAGCGTCTGTAACCTGGGTCACACAGCGGCGATGCGTTGCAGGCCGGGGCGATCGAGGATGGCGATCTGTTCACGGCCGAGGCTCACCAGACCCTGGCTGACGAAACCCTTGAGCAGGCGGCTGACGATTTCGCGCGCGCTGCCGAGTTCGTCGGCCAGTTGCTGGTGGGTGATGGCCAGTACATCGCCCTGACGGGCCAGCAGCAGGCGGGCCAGACGCTGGTCGAGGCGGGCGAAGGCGACTTCTTCGACCAGTTGCATCAATTCGGCGATGCGCTCGGCGAAGAGATGAAAGACGAAATCGCGAAAAGGGGCGTGGCCGACCATCAATTCGGCGAAAACAGGGCTTGGCAGGAGCAGGAGGCTCAAGGGCGTTTCGGCGATGCCTCGGGCGTTGTAGTCGCTGCGCCCCAAGAGGCAGCTCGACGAGATGATGCAGGAGCCGCCCGCGTCAACCCGGTAGAGCGTCAATTCCCGCCCGTTGGCGGCGTTTTTGCAAACCTTGATGCGCCCGGAAAGCAGGAGCGGAAAGCCGCGACAGGGCTGGCATTCCGAAAAGACCTGAGCGCCGGCTGGCACTTCCATCACCGCGCCCGGCTGCAACAGCGCGGCCAATTGCGCCGGGGCGAGGCCAGCGAGCGCCGGGTAGAGGGCGAGCAGATGTTGCGTGTCGATGGGGGCGCTCATGTCAATCCAGAGTGGCCCATACCGGGGCATGGTCGGAGGGGCGTTCGCGTTTGCGCGGCGCGCGGTCGATGCCGGCCGCCGTGCAGCGCGCGGCCAAGGGCGTCGAGAGCAGGATGTGGTCGATGCGCAGCCCCAGATTTTTCTGAAAGCCCAGCATCCGGTAATCCCACCAGGAGAAGCTCTTTTCCGGCTGCTCGAAGAGCCGGAAGCTATCTTGCAGGCCGAGGGCGATGAGGCGGGAAAAGGCGGCGCGTTCGGCGTCCGAGCACAAAATGGCGCCGGCCCAAGCCTTGGGGTCATGGACGTCGCGGTCGCCGGGAGCGATGTTGTAGTCTCCAGCCAGCGCCAATTGCGGGTGGATGGCCAGTTCGCCGCCCAGCCAGTCGGCCAGGGCGGCCAGCCAGGAGAGCTTGTACTGGTATTTGTCGCTGCCGATGGCCTGGCCGTTGGGCATATAGGCGCAGACGACGCGCACGCCGGCCACGGTGCCGGCGATCAGGCGCTTTTGCTCATCGGGAAAGAGCGGATTGCCGCGGACGACATCGGCAATCGGCTGGCGGGCCAGCAGGGCGACGCCGTTATAGGTTTTCTGGCCGGAGAAAGCGGCATGGTAGCCGGCGGCCTCGATCTCGGCGCGGGGGAAGTTGTGGTCTTCGAGCTTCAATTCCTGCAAGCACAGCACATCCGGTTCTTGCTCGGCCAGCCAGTCGATCAGGTGGGGCAGACGGACTTTCAGCGAATTGACGTTCCAGGAGGCAATTTTCATCGAAGCGGGCGGGAGATGGGCAAGAAGCATCCGCATTTTATGGCCAAACGCCAAAGTCCGCTCGCCTGGCCGGTTTGACGCGCTTTTTGCCGTCTGTCGAGGCCCCGGCCATGTCTGGATTCCACGCCTCCTGTCATTTTGTCAGACCCGGTTTGACGCGCCCTCGCCCGCCCATGCCGATGAGGCGGGTTCACCCTGTCATTTTGGCAGGCGCGGCCTTTCCAGGGCCTTCGCGCACCCGCACAATACCATTGAAAATCAATTGGTTGCCGCGACTTTGACGCCCTGGCATCGCGTTTGCTAGAGAGTATCGCGACCGGGATTCCACAAGACGCTCCGGGCCGCGTCAATGAGAAAGGAGGCGTTTTGCCAATGAAAAAAACAGTATGCCGCCGTGACGCCGCATCAAGGCGGCGGGCCGCGCTATGGCTGGGAATCGGCCTCTTGGCCGCGAATGGCGCGGCGCTGGCGGCAGAGACGCCCTCCGAACCGGCCTTCATTGCCGGAACGGTCCCCGATCAGCGGCGGGCGGATGTGCCGATCATCACGGCCCCGCCTCCCTTCGACGAAGCGCGCGCCTTGCGCGGCGTGGAGCGGCCTTACCCCGCTTCGCTCGGCCTACTCAGGGATCAGGGCGCCTGGTACACCCCTTTTACGCTGCCAGGCATGACCGGCCCCTATGACATCCGTGGCCACCACCGGCCATGAAGAATCGCCGGGGCGCACGGCGGACGAGGCATTTGATCGTCCCGGGGGCGGGTAGCATGCCCCGCGCGCCCAGGCACCCTTGCATCGCGCTGGCGCTGCGGCGAATGTCGCCGCGGCGCGGCGGTTGCCAACCTAAACTGATGAAGGAAACGAGAATATGAAAGTAAGCAAAACGGTAATCGTTGGCCTGATGGCCTTGTCGATGGCTGGCGCCGCCGTGGCCGAGCAGAAGGGTATGGCCGGCATGAGTGGTCAGGAAGGTATGGCGGGCCAGAAAGGCATGTCCGGAATGTCCGGCCAGGAAGGCATGGCGGGCCAGAAGGGCATGTCCGGAATGAGCGGCCAGGAAGGCATGGCAGGCCAGAAGGGCATGTCCGGGATGAGCGGCAATAAGAAGTAAGCTGTCGCCGTGCAAAAGGGGGCTTTGCCCCCTTTTTCCAAATATCGAGAAATGGAATTGCCATGCCGCTTCACAAAAAAGTGATTCTGCTGCTCGGCATCGTCTGCGTCCTGGCCATCGCCCTTTTCCTAAACCTGGGGAGAATGGGGCAGGAAAGCTTGGAAGCGCTGCCCCCCGCGCATGCCGGGGTCAAGGATTACGAGCGCGCCCGCTGGGATCCGCTGCATTTCAAACCGGCCATCGACAGCGCCCGCGACGAAGAATGCCTGGCCTGTCATCAGGAAATTCTAAAAAACACCGTGCGCCCGGCGTCGAAGGCCGGCGTCAGGGCGGAAAATTCGCTGGCCTGGTATCAGACGCTGGACACTTACGAGGGCGGGCAGGCCACTTTCCACTGGCGGCATCTGAAATCGGCATATTCCGCCCAGGTGATGCAAATGCAATGCATCACCTGCCATCAGGGCAGCAATCCGCGCGACCGGGCGGTGAATCCGCCGGATGCGAACAATACCGCGCATGTGCTGCGCAAGAACGTCAATCCCGAGATCTGCCTGATGTGCCACGGCAAGCACGCCAATGAGATCATGGGAATGGATGTGTCCTGGCCCGAAATCCGGGACGCAATGCAAAACGATTGCCTGATCTGTCACTCGACCATCCGCACAAACCGCCACCAGGTCAATTACCTGAAGCCCGAGGCCATCGAAAAACTGGCTGCGGAGACGGGCGGCGATGTCTGCTATGGCTGCCACGGGGGCCGGCAATGGTATCGCCTCAGTTTTCCTTACCCGCGCCACCCGTGGGAAGGCATGGCGCCAGAAACGCCGGAATGGGCCAAGGATAGGCCCGCGCAATCGGAAGCCCGCTTTCTGAGCGGTATCGCAAATCAGCTCAGCGGGAGCCAACCGTGAGTCCTTCCATCCATCCCCTTATCAACGAAAACGGCATGATCGACTGGCTCAAACGCGCCCCCGACCCGGCGTTGATGACGCGGCGCGGTTTCCTGAAAATGGCGATGGCCGCCTCGGCGCTGGGCGCAACCGGCCTCGTCTCCTTGCCGCGCCAAGCCCGGGCGTTCGCCTATGAGCCCTATCCGCGCGACGACGATTTGCAGACGGTGGTCACCTCCTGCGCCCACAACTGCGGCTCGCGCCACATGCTGGTAGCGCACAAGAAGGGCGACGTGATCGTGCGGCTATCGACCGACAATGGCGCGTATCAGGCGGGCGGCGCATTCGGCCTCGATACCGAAGCCATGCCGCAACTGCGCGCCTGTCTGCGGGGCCGCTCCTACCGGGCGCGCTTGTATTCGCAGGAGCGTCTGCTTTATCCGATGATTCGCGTCGGCGCGCGCGGCGAGGGCAGGTTCAAGCGCGCCTCGTGGAACGAGGCGCTCGATCTCGTCGCCGGCAAGATGCTCGAATTGAAGGAAAAATACGGCCCGACCGCGATTCTGGATCAGTCCTACGCCGGCGCATCCTACGGCGTGCTGCACAAATCCGACCAGATCGAAGGCTTGCTCGCGCGCTTTCTGGGCATTTTCGGCTGCCGCACCAATTCGTGGTCGGTCCCCTCCTACCAAGGCACCACCTTCAGTTCGCGCACGACCTTCGGCACCATCGAGGATGGCAACGAGGACGACGCCTTCGCGCATTCCAGGCTGATCATCATGTGGGGCTGGAATCCGGCCTACACCTTCCACGGCGGCAACACCTTCTACTACATGCGGCTCGCGAAGCAGCGCGGCTGCAAATTCGTGCTGGTCGATCCGCAATACACCGACGCGGCCGCCGCCTACGACGCCTGGTGGATTCCGACCCGCCCGAACACCGACGCGGCGATGCTCGCCGGGATGGCGCATTACATCTTTGCGAACAACCTGCAAGACCAGAAGTTCATCGACCGTTTCTGTCAGGGCATGGACGCCGGAACGATGCCCGAGTGGGCGCAAGGCAAGGAGAACTTCAAGGATTACATCCTCGGCAAGTACGACGGCGTGCCCAAAACGCCCGAGTGGGCCGAGCAGATTTGCGGCGTCAAGGCCGAGGACATCAAGAAGCTCGCCGACCTGTATGCGCGCACCAAACCGGCTGCGCTGAAAGCGTCGTCGTCGCCGGGGCG
>CAZFHE010000134.1:0-4972 GCA_964518615.1 uncultured Dechloromonas sp.
CGAGTACTATCGCTGGGAGCAATGGCTCTTCACCCGCCTCTACGCCAAGGGCCTCATTTACAAGAAGCTCGGCGTCGTGAACTGGGATCCGGTCGATCACACCGTGCTGGCCAACGAGCAGGTCATCGACGGCCGCGGCTGGCGCTCCGGCGCATTGATCGAGAAGCGCGAGATCCCCATGTATTACATGAAGATCACCGCCTATGCCGAGGAATTGCTGGCCGAGCTCGACTCGCTGACCGGCTGGCCGGAACAGGTGCGCCTGATGCAGAAAAACTGGATCGGCAAGAGCGTCGGCGTGCGCTTCGCCTTTCCCTATGAACAAGATGGCCGGCAGGAGAAGCTGTGGGTCTTCACCACCCGCGCCGACACCATCATGGGCGTCACCTTTGTCGCCGTCGCCGCCGAACATCCGCTGGCCGCCCGCGCCGCGCAAAATAACCCGGAACTCGCCGCCTTCATCGCCGAATGCAAGCAGGGCGGCGTCGCCGAGGCTGATCTCGCGACCCTGGAAAAGAAGGGCCTGCCGACGGGCCTTTTCGTCACCCACCCGCTGACCGGCGAGCCCGTCGAGGTCTGGGTCGGCAATTACGTGCTGATGAGTTACGGCGATGGCGCGGTGATGGCCGTGCCGGCGCATGATGAGCGCGATTTCGCCTTCGCCCAAAAATATCAACTGCCGATCAAGCAGGTCATCGCCGCCGAGGGCGAAACCTTCAGTCTCGATGCCTGGCAGGAATGGTATGGCGACAAGAGCCGGGGCGTTTGCGTCAACTCCGGGCGCTACGACGGCCTCTCCCATGACGCGGCGGTCGATGCCGTCGCCGCCGATCTGGCCGCCCTTGATCTGGGCGAGAAAAAAACCCAGTTCCGGCTGCGCGACTGGGGCATCTCGCGCCAGCGCTACTGGGGCTGCCCCATTCCCATCATCCATTGCCCGAATTGCGGCGATGTGCCGGCGCCGGACGAGCAACTGCCGGTCGTGCTGCCGGAGCATGTCGAGATTACCGGCGCGGGTTCGCCGCTCTCGAAAATGCCCGAATTTTACGAGTGCCAGTGCCCGAAATGCGGCGGCGAGGCCCGGCGCGAAACCGATACCCTGGACACCTTTTTCGAGTCCTCCTGGTACTTCCTGCGCTATTGCTGCCCGGACAATGCCATGGCCATGGTCGACGAGCGCGTCGGCTACTGGTGCCAGGGCGGCATCGACCAATACATCGGCGGCATCGAACACGCCATTTTGCACCTTCTGTATTCGCGCTTCTTCACCAAGCTGATGCGCGATGCCGGGCTGATCGGCGATCTCGGCGAGCCCTTCGCCAATCTGCTGACCCAGGGCATGGTCGTCGCCCCGACCTTCTACCGCGAGGGCGAAAATGGCAAAAAGCGGTGGATCAATCCGGCCGAGGTCGATGTCGTCACCGACGAGCGCGGCCGTCCGACCGGCGCGACGCTGAAAACCGACGGCCAGCCGGTGACCATCGGCGGCATCGAGAAAATGGCGAAGTCGAAGAACAATGGCGTCGACCCGCAGGCCCTGATCGACCAATACGGCGCGGACACGGCGCGGCTCTTCATCATGTTCGCCGCGCCGCCGGATCAGTCGCTGGAATGGTCGGACGCCGGCGTCGAAGGCGCTTTCCGCTTCCTGCGCCGCGTCTGGAAGCTGGTGCATGAACACGTCGACGCCGGCCTCGTCCCCGCCTGTACCGGCAATGACGGCCTCTCTTCCGCCCAGGCCGATCTGCGGCGCAAGCTGCATCAGACCATGGGCAAGGTCGCCGACGACTATGGCCGGCGCAAGCAATTCAACACCGCCATCGCCGCCGTGATGGAATTGCTCAATGCCTACGACAAGACCGGGCTGACCGACGCCGCGGGCCGCGCGCTCGCCCAAGAGGTGCTGGAAAGCGCGGTTCTGCTGCTCTTCCCCATCGTGCCGCATATCGGCCAGGCGCTCTATGGCGAGCTCAAGCCGGGCGGCGACGCCGGGCGCGCATCCTTCCCCAAGGCCGACCCGGCGGCGCTGATACAGGACGAAATCGAGCTGGTGGTGCAGGTCAATGGCAAGCTGCGCGGCGCCATCCGCGTGCCGGCCGATGCCGACAAGGCCGCCATCGAGGCCGCCGCCCTGGCCAATCCGGAGGCGCAGAAATTCATGGAGGGCAAGCCGGCGAAAAAAATCGTCGTCGTGCCGGGGCGTCTGGTCAATATCGTCGTCTGAGGAAAACCCGCCATGCCGCCGCGCCGTTTTGCCGCCTTCTTCGCCGCCCTGCTGATGGCCGCGGCCCTCGCCGGCTGCGGCTTTCAGCTGCGCGGCGCGCAAAGCGCCGCCCTGCCCTACAAGACCCTGTACATCGCCCTGCCGGAAAGCGCCGAGGTCCGCATCTGGCTTGAGCGCTACATTCTGGCGAGCGGGGCCACCACCTTGGTCGACAATCCCCAGGAGGCGGAGGCGGTTTTCCAGCAAATCTCGGACAATCGCCAGAAAACCATTCTCAGCGTCAATGCCCAGGGCCGCATACGCGAACACCGCCTGCAACTGAGTTATCGCTTTCGCATTGTCGATGCCAAGGGCCGGATCATCGTTCCCCCCAATGAGCTGAGTCTCTCCCGCGACCTGACCTACGACGATTCCAACGTGCTGGCCAAGGAACAGGAAGAACGCCTGTTGTGGCGCGACATGACCAGCGAGCTGGTCAACCAGATCGTGCGCCGGCTGTCGCTGATCAAGCCGAAGGAATCCGACCCGGAAGACGAGGCCTGATGCTCATCAAGGGCGAACAACTCGCCGCGCATCTCGAACGCGAATTGCGTCCGCTGTACGTCCTGTACGGCGACGAACCCCTGCTGGTGCTGGAAGCGGCCGACGCCATTCGCGCCAAGGCCCGCCAGCAGGGTTACAGCGAACGCGAGGTCTTGACGGTATTGCCGCAATTCGACTGGGGCCAGTTGCTGGCCGCCGGCGGCAATCTATCGCTATTCGGCGACAAGAAACTGATCGACCTGCGCATCCCCACCGGCAAGCCGGGCAGGGAAGGCAGCGCGGCGCTGCAACAATGGTGTCAGCATCTGTCGCCGGACACCCTGCTGCTGGTGACCCTGCCCGAGCTCGACTGGCGCGAGGAAAAAGCGGCGTGGTTCGCGGCGCTAGCCAATGCCGGCGTCGCCTTGAAACTGAACGCCCCGCCGCTCGCGGAACTGCCGGGCTGGATCGCCGGCCGGCTGCGCCGCCAGCAGCAGAGCGCCGAGATCGACAGCCTCAAATTCATCGCCGAGCGGGTCGAAGGCAATCTGCTGGCCGCCCATCAGGAAATTCAGAAACTTGCCCTCCTCTATCCGCCCGGCTCCCTGTCCGCCGCCCAGATTCGCGATGCCGTGTTGAACGTCGCCCGCTACGACATCGAGGGCTTGCGCGAAGCGCTGCTGGCCGGCGACATCGGCCGCCTGACCCGGACGCTCGATGGGCTGATGCAGGAAGGCGAAGCGCCGCCCCTGGTGCTGTGGGCGATGAGCGAGGAAATCCGCGCCCTGGCAACAATCCGGGGCGGTCTCGACAACGGCCGGCCGCTCGAATTGCTGCTCAAGGAAGCCAAGGTCTGGGGACCGCGCCAGATGGCGGTCAAAAAAGCGCTTCAGCGCCTCTCCACGGCCAGCCTGGAAGCCGCGCTGCGCCAGGCCGGACATATCGACCGTCTGGTCAAGGGCATCGGCCAAGGCAATCTATGGGAGGAATTCCTGCGCCTGGGCCTTGGCCTGTGCGCGGATGGCCGGCTGGCCGCCAGAAAGCCGCGCTAGAGCAATTTTGATTCATTTGCTTACATGCAGAAGCGCGTAATCGTTTGAAAGTAGGTTGGCGGTGAGCCGTAGGCGAACCCCAACATCGGCTGCCCTGTGACCTTCTGCTCGTTGGGGGTCGCTTCGCTCACCGCCAACCTACAAGCCTCAGGCAACGAATGCGTCAAGGATTGAATCAAAACCGCGCTAGCGCAGCCGGCAAACCGCCTCCAGCAGGCGGGGGAAGCTCAGGCCGTCTGGCCGTTCAGCGCGTCGTCCGGCCTCAGGTCTTCCCAGATGCAATCGCATTCCAGGCGCACATCGCGCAGACCGGGCCGGGGCTGGCCCTGGGCCAGACACTCCCCCTGACATTCATCATCGACCACCACCACCTTGATGTCGGCATCGACGCGGCGCTCGCCATCCCAATAGCTACAGGTCGCACAAATCTTGACTTCCGTCGGCAGAATCAGTTTTCCGGCCATCTCGTCCTCGATGGAATGTCCTTTCTTCATTGCCGGTAAGAGTTTACCCGCTTACGGAAGTTCCCTGAAGTTTGTCTGGCTATAATGGCCCTTTGCCCCATCCGCACAAGAGTCATGGATATCAAGGATTACATGCAGACGCTCGGCCGCCAGGCCCGCGCCGCCTCGCGCCGTCTGGCGTCGGCGACGACCGCCGAGAAGAATGCCGCGCTACAACATCTCGCCAACGCGCTACGCCGCGACAAGGCGGCGCTGCTCGCGGCCAATGCCGAGGATCTCGCCGCGGCCCGCGCCCATGGTCTGGAAGCCGCGCTGATCGACCGCCTGACCCTGACCGACAAGGGCGTCGACAACATGGCCGAAGGCGTCGAACAGGTGGCCAAGCTGCCCGATCCCATCGGCGAAATGTCTGATATCAAGTATCGTCCGACCGGCATTCAGGTGGGCAAAATGCGCGTGCCGCTCGGGGTCATCGGCATCATTTACGAGGCCCGCCCCAACGTGACCGCCGATGCCGCGGCGCTGTGCCTGAAATCCGGCAATGCCGCGATCCTGCGCGGCGGCTCGGAAGCCATTCATTGCAATCGCGCCATCGCCTTGCTGGTGCAGGAAGCCCTGGAGGCCGCCGGCTTGCCGATTGAAGCCGTGCAGGTGGTCGCCACCACCGACCGCGCCGCCGTCGGCGAGTTGATCACGATGCGCGAATTTGT
>CAZFHE010000135.1:0-3931 GCA_964518615.1 uncultured Dechloromonas sp.
ACCGTCACCGCCACCGTCACGGTCAAGGAAGTCAATACCGCCAAGAATCGCGTCACGCTCGACACCGTCTGCACGGTCGGCGGCAAGGTGGTCATCGAGGGCGAGGCCCTCGCGATGCCGCCCGCGGGCGGCGCGGCCTGAGCCACAAGGGAAGAAGCCGGCTTCAGCCGGCTTCTTCATGTCAGAACCGCTCGTCGGCCCGCAGGAAGCGCCACTGCCCGAGCGGCAGATCGCCCAGGCGCACCTTGCCGATGCGCACCCGCTTCAGGCCAATGACAGAGAGGCCGACTTGTTCGCACATGCGGCGAATCTGGCGCTTTTTGCCTTCCTTCAAGATGAAGTGCAACTGGTCCTCGTTCAATTGCTTGACCCAGGCGGGCTTCAAGGGCTTGCCGTCGAGCTTCAAGCCGTGGCGCAAGAGTTCCAGGCCGCCCGCGATCATCTCGCCGCTGACGCGAACCAGATATTCCTTCTCGGTATCGCTGTCCTCGCCGATCAGCTTTCTGGCGACGCGCCCGTCCTGGGTCAGCACCAGGAGGCCGGTCGAGTCGATGTCGAGCCGCCCGGCCGGCGCAAGGCCGCGCAACATCCAGGGCTTGAATTCGGGATCGCCCGCCTGGCGCATCCAGGTTTCAGCCGAAATCAGCGCCACCGCGGGCTTATAGCCCGGCTCCGGCTGGCCGGAAACATAGCCGACCGGCTTGTGCAGCAGAATCGTGACCTGCTTGGCCTGATCTTTTTCCGCTTCCCTGGCGATGACGATGGCCGCCGCCGGGTCGATGCGCGAGCCGAGTTCGTTCACCTGCACGCCGTCGACGAAGACCCAGCCGCGCTCGATCCACAAATCGGCCTCGCGCCTTGAACACAGGCCGCGCTCGGACATGACCTTGGATAAGCGCACGCCGCTTGGCGTCGCGGCCGGATCGCGCGACGCCACGGCGGGCGCGCTTGCCGGGCGCGGCGGTTTGGCGTCGCGCGCCTTGCCGCCGCGCGACTGGGCATGAATGCGCTTGACGCCCTCCCCCTCCGGCTTTTCCGCCACGGGCCTGGCCGTCTTGGGTTTGGCCGCGCTCAGGGCTTGCGTCTTGCGGGCCGGGGCCGCTTTTTTGATCGGACTCAATGTCCCGGTCGGCCGTGGCCGGACGAGAGGCGGGGTGGGCGCAAGGGGCGCGCTGGGCGCAACCTCGGCCGGCTCCTCGGTTTTATCCGCCGCTTGCGCCGCCGATGCCGGCTGACGCCACTTCGCCCAGGGATCCTCGGGGGCCGCGACGGGCGACGGCCTGTCCTTCTTGTCCTTGCCGCTCATTGGATGGCGAGCAGCTCCACATCGAACACCAGGGTCGCGTTCGGCGGGATCACGCCGCCCGCGCCGCGAGCGCCGTAGCCAAGCTCTGGCGGGATGGTCAGCTTGCGCGCGCCGCCAATTCGCATGCCTTGCACGCCTTCGTCCCAACCGGCGATGACGTGACGCTGGCCGAGCGGAAAATCGAAGGGATCGTTGCGGTCCTTGCTGGAATCGAATTGGCTGCCGTCGGTCAGCCAGCCGGTGTAATGGACGACGACATGATCGCCGGCCTTGGCCTCGGGGCCGTCGCCGACGACGGTATCTTCGTAAATGAGGCCGGAGGCCGTGGTGATTTCAGCCATGAGAAGCTCCACGCGGTGGCTTTCCCGCCCCGGGTGAGGGTTCGCGGGAGAAGCGCTGTCAGAAAACCGCGAAGTCTACCACAAGGCCGCGACGGGACCACGGCAAGGCTTTGACTTCTCGAAACTTTTCCGTATAATGCGCGGTTCTTTGCAGTACCCTTTGGTTTATTTTCGGAGTCCAACCCATGTATGCGGTCATAAAAACCGGCGGCAAGCAGTATCGCGTTTGCGCTGGCCAAAAACTCAAAGTAGAACAGATACCGGCAGACGTTGGCGCAGAAGTCACCCTCGATCAGGTCCTCATGGTAGGCGAAGGCGAGTCGGTGAAGGTCGGCGCCCCCCTCGTTGCTGGCGCCACCGTCAAGTGCACCGTGATTTCCCACGGCCGCCACGACAAGGTCAAAATCTTCAAGATGCGCCGCCGCAAGCACTATCAGAAGCGCCAGGGCCATCGTCAGAACTATACCGAACTGCGCATCGACACGATCGCTGCCTGAGTTCAGAGAAGGAGCTAACACATGGCACATAAAAAGGCAGGCGGCAGTTCGCGTAACGGCCGCGACTCACAGGCGCAACGACTGGGCGTCAAGCGTTATGGCGGTCAGTTCGTGCTCGCCGGCAACATCATCGTTCGCCAGCGCGGCACCGAATTCCACCCCGGCGAAAATGTCGGTTGCGGCAAGGATCACACCCTGTTCGCGCTGAAGGACGGCATCGTCCAGTTCGCCATCAAGGGCGAAAAGAAGCGGCGCACGGTCACCATCGTCCCGGCCGCCGAGTAAGCGGCGTCGCGGTAGCAAAAGCCCTATCCGCCGGATAGGGCTTTTTCGTTTGTGGCGGGGCCAGCGGAAAAAATAGACATGAAATTCATCGACGAAGCCAAGATTTATCTGAAGGCCGGCGACGGCGGCAACGGCGCGGCGACCTTCCGGCGCGAAAAATATATCCCGATGGGCGGCCCCAATGGCGGCGACGGCGGACGCGGCGGCAGCATCTACGCCATCGCCGACCGCAATATCAACACCTTGGTCGATTATCGCTATACTCGCAAATTTATCGGCAAGCGGGGCGAAAACGGCGGCGGCGCGGATCAGTACGGCGCGGGCGGCGACGATATCGTGCTGCGCATGCCGGTCGGCACGGTGATCTACAACCAGGCCACCGACGAGATCATGGCCGACCTCGCCCACGACGGCCAAAAAGTGCTGCTCGCCAAGGGCGGCAAGGGGGGACTGGGCAATCTGCATTTCAAGTCCTCGACCAACCGCGCGCCGCGCCAGAAAACCAATGGCGAAGAGGGCGAGGAATTCGAGCTGCGCCTGGAATTGCGCGTGCTCGCCGATGTTGGCCTGCTTGGCTTGCCCAATGCCGGCAAGAGCACGCTGATCCGCGCCATTTCGTCGGCCCGGCCCAAGGTGGCCGATTATCCCTTCACCACGCTGCACCCCAATCTCGGCGTGGTGCGCGTCGATAGTGAAAAGAGCTTCGTCGTCGCCGACGTGCCGGGCCTCATCGAAGGGGCCGCCGACGGCGCGGGCCTCGGCATCCGTTTTCTGAAGCATTTGCAACGCACGCGCATCCTGCTGCATCTGGTCGACCTCGCGCCGCTTGATCCGGACGCCGATCCGGTGAAGGACGCCAAGGCCATTGTCGGCGAACTGGAAAAACACGATCCTGCCCTGGCCAGTAAGCCGCGCTGGCTGGTCGTCAATAAACTCGATCTGATCCCGGAAGAAGAACGCGAGAAAGCCATCGCCGATTTCCTCAAGGCCTACCAAAAGGCGACGAATTACGACGGCCCGGTTTTCCCGATCACCGCCATCAGCGGCGACGGCACCCGGCCACTGATCTACGCCCTGCACGAAGCCCTGGAACAAATGGCCCGCCCCGAGCTCGACGACAGCGAGGCCGAGGCGGACGAGTCGGACGGCGAGGGTCACGAGTGGGAGGAGCGCGACGACGGGGAGCCGGAGGCATGACCCCGACCTCTCTCGCCAACGCCAAACGCCTGGTCGTCAAGGTTGGCTCCGCGCTGGTCACCAATAACGGGGCGGGCCTCGACCTCGCCGCCATCGACGACTGGGCGCGGCAGATTCACGCCATCCGCCAGGAGGGCAAGGAAGTCGTGCTCGTCTCCTCGGGGGCCATCGCCTGCGGCATGCAGCGCCTGGGCTGGATGAAGCGCCCCCAATCGGTACACGAACTGCAAGCCGCCGCCGCCGTCGGCCAGATGGGTCTGGTCCAGGTCTATGAAGGCGCTTTCGCCAAGTACGGCCTCTCCACC
>CAZFHE010000136.1:0-2607 GCA_964518615.1 uncultured Dechloromonas sp.
GCCCTTGGCGGTTTGCACCAGGTGATAGGTGATGTCGGGGTGGGCGTTGAGCGCCTGGTTGCCGGGGATGGTCCAGGGTGTCGTGGTCCAGATCACGGCCCAGGTTTCGCCCGCCGGCAGCGCGGCGAGGCCGAAAGCGGCGGCCAGCTTGTCGCGCTCGGTGGGGGCAAGGGCGAAGGCGACGTCGATGGCCGGCGATTTCTTGTCCTGATACTCGACCTCGGCTTCGGCCAGGGCCGAGCCACAATCGAAGCACCAATTGACCGGCTTCAGGCCGCGATAGACGAAACCGCGCTTCATCATGGCCGCCAGCGCCCGAATTTCATCGGCCTCGGTCTGATAGGCCATCGTCTGGTACGGGTTATCCCATTCGCCGAGCACGCCCAGGCGGATGAAATCCTTTTTCTGACGCTCGATCTGCTCGGCGGCATAGGCGCGGGCGAGCCTCTGGACTTCCTCGCGGGCGATGTTCTTGCCGTGCGTCTTTTCGATCTGAATCTCGATCGGCATGCCGTGGCAATCCCAGCCCGGCACATAGGGCGCGTCGAACCCGGACAGGGTCTTGGCGCGCACGATGATGTCCTTGAGTATCTTGTTCACCGCATGGCCGATGTGGATATCGCCATTGGCATAGGGCGGGCCGTCGTGCAGGATGAACTTGGGCCGCCCCGCGCTGATGTCGCGGATGCGCCGGTAAAGCTGCTTCTGCTGCCACTCGCCGACCCATTGCGGTTCGCGCCTGGGCAGATCGCCGCGCATCGGGAAGGGGGTGTCGGGAAGATTCAGGGTGTCCTTGTAGTCAGCCATGTCGCCTGCTCGTGAAAAAAGCCCGCGCCGCCGCCGCATCCGCGGCAATCTGCGCCTTCAGGGCGTCCAAATCGGGAAAACGTTGCTCGTCGCGCAATTTTTTGACAAAGCGCACTGCGATGTGAGCGCCGTAAATGTCGCGGTCAAAATCGAAAAGATGCACTTCCAGCAGCGGGCGCGTGCCACAGACGCTCGGCCGGACGCCGAGATTGGCGACGCCGGGCAGCATCCGCTCGCTGGCCTTGCTCTCCCCCAAGCCGCCGACCTCGACCGCGAAAACGCCGGTCATCGGCAGCGGATTGTGCTTGAGACGGATATTGGGCGTGGCCAAACCCAGTTGGCGGCCAATTTTCTGACCATGCACCACCTGGCCGTCCATACCGTAGGGCCGGCCCAGCAGCCGGGCGGCCTGATCCATGTCGCCGGCGGCCAACGCGCCGCGCACGCGCGAACTCGACACCCGCTCGCCGTCGATCAGGACGCTGGGCATCGCCGTGACGCCAAAACCCAGACGCTGGCCCATCGCCTGCAAGAATGCAAAATCGCCCTGGCGGCCAAGGCCAAAGCGAAAATCGTCGCCAACGATCAATTGCCGCGTCCGCAAACCCCGGCACAGCGCCTCTTCGACAAATTGCTCCGCCGACAGCGCCGCGAAAGCCGCATTGAAGGGGCAGACCATGGTCTGGGCGACGCCGGCTTCGCCCAAAAGCTCCAGTTTTTCGCGCAGGGTGGTGAGCCGGGCCGGGGCCAAGGCCGGGGCGAAAAATTCGCGCGGATGCGGCTCGAAGGTCAGAATGGTCGGCGTCAGGCGCGCCTGCCTTGCCGCGTCGGTCAACTGCTCGAGCAGCGCCGCATGGCCAAGGTGGACCCCATCGAAATTGCCGATGGCGAGAACGACCGGAGCGGAAACGGGACGCGAATGACCGCGATAGACGCGCATGGAGTGGCAAACCGCAAAAACATTGAATTATAACGGCCTACGGCCTCTCAGCCGCGAAAAACCTGAACCGCCGCGGCTATAATCGCAAGCGCCCAGTTGATTGATTCAGATTCCCGGAATGCTCGATCTGATTACCCATGTTGTAAAGGTTTCGGCCCGCCGCGACCGCACCGAAATCAATTCGGCCATGGTCGATGCGCTGAACGAGCTGTTTCAACCGCGCCAGATCACCATCTACCGCTGCTATACCGGGCGCAGCAAGGCGGTTTTCTTCCCTTGCGCCGGCACGGGGCCAAATGGCGCCTTCCTGCGCAACGCCTATCTGCCGGATCGCCAGTATTGCCAGGGCATCGACCAGGACCGGCTGTTGCAACGCTGCCGCGCCGAAGGTTCGGCGGTGCTCGAAAAGCGCGAGGACGGCTCGCACCGCATCGTGTTTCCGATCATCCGCCGCCAGGAACCGAGCTATATGATCGACCTGGTTCTGCACGACGAGTTCTCGGCCGACCGGCGGGCGGTGCTGATGGGGCTGATCGAGTATTTCGGCAATCACATCGCGCTACTCGATTACGGCGAGGCGGATTCGCTGACCGGGCTCCTCAGCCGCAAGACCTTCGACAAGCACCTGTTTGAACTGCTCGGCCAGGCCGCCAATGACGAAAAGCTCATCGGCAACGGCGGCGAGCCGCGCAGGCGGCGCGGCCGTTCCGGCGCGGCCAATCACTGGCTGGCGGTCTGCGATATCGACCACTTCAAGCAAGTCAATGACAATTTCGGCCACCTGATCGGCGACGAAGTCTTGATCCTGGTCGCCCAGGTGATGCGCCGCTCTTTTCGTTTCGACGACCAGTTGTTCCGTT
>CAZFHE010000137.1:0-4365 GCA_964518615.1 uncultured Dechloromonas sp.
TTGGCCCAGTCCAGCGCCGCCAGGGCGATGGTTTCCGGCTTTTCGCCGACGGCGGAGGGGAAGAAATCGACGCCAGCCTGCCCGGCCACCGATTTCAATTGCTCGATGGCCGCCGGCCGATAGACGTCGCAGGAGACGACCAGCACCTTTTTCTTGTGATTTTCCTTGAGGAACTTGCCGAGCTTGCCGACCGTGGTCGTCTTGCCAGCCCCTTGCAAGCCCGCCATCAGCACGATGGCCGGCGGCTGGGTATTGAAGCTGATTCCTTCGTGCGCCGCCCCCATGATTTTGGCCAATTCCTCATGGACCACGCCAATCAGCGCCTGGCCGGGGCTCAACGAGCCGATCACGCTTTCGCCGACGGCCTTTTCCTTGACGGCGGCGATGAAATCCTTGACCACCGGCAAGGCAACATCGGCCTCCAGCAGGGCCATGCGCACTTCGCGCAGGGCGTCGGCGATATTGGCTTCGGTCAGGCGGGCTTCGCCTTTCAGCGTCTTCATGACGCGGGCAAGGCGGGTGGTCAGGTTGTCGAGCATGGCAAGTGGGCTTCGAGTAGAATTTACGGATGTCCGACATTGTAATTCAGCTTCTGCCGCACATTCTCGCCGCCCTGATCTACGCCGGGCTGGGTTTCCATTTCTGGAACACCCGCTGGCGGGAAAGCAATAACCCCTGCCTCAATTGCCCGATGCTGGCCTGGGAGCGTTCCGCCATCGCCGGCGCGTTGATGCTCCACGCCTGGGGACTCTACAGCGGCATGTTCGCCGAAATGGGCATGCGCTTCTCGTTCAGTTTCGCGCTTTCACTGATGATGTGGCTGGCGGTCCTGATCTACTGGCTGGAAAGTTTCATGGCGCGCATGGAAGGCCTGCAACCGATGGTGCTGCCGCTGGCCGCCGCCTGCGCCATCTTGCCGGTGCTTTTCCCCTACGTCCGTCTGGTCGCCCATGCCGAGGCCACCGGCTTCATGCTGCATTTCCTGGCCGCCATGCTGGCCTACAGCCTCTTGACCCTGTCGGCCCTGCACGCCATTTTCATGGGTTTCATCGAAAACGCGCTGCACAAGCGCCTCTTCAAGCGCAGCCTGACCAGTCTGCCGCCGCTGATGGCCATGGAATCCCTGCTGTTTCGCATGTTGACCCTCGGCTTCGTCCTGCTGACCCTGACCGTCGGCAGCGGCGTGTTCTTTTCCAAAGTTCTGTTTGGCAAGCCGTTTACCCTCAGTCACATGACGCTGTTCGGTTTTGCCTCATGGGGCATCTTCGCCACCCTGCTGATCGGCCGCCACGCCTGGGGCTGGCGCGGCAAGCGCGCGCTGCGCTGGACGCTGGCCGGCTTTTCGCTGTTGATCCTGGCCTATGTCAGCAGCCGCTTCGTCGGCGAAGTCATTCTGCACCATGCCTGAGCCAGGTTCCATGGCTGGCGCAACCCGCATCGCGATCCCGCCAGGTCGGCCAAACCCCCGGAAGCGGAGTCGGCGGCCGACTTTACAAACCTATTCCTGCGTAGCATCATCGGGCAATCTATAAGGCATTCGGCGATATTTACATGGCGGCAACTCCACAATCTCCTTCGCTCAGCGGTCTGGCGCGCGCGCTGGTTCAAGCCGGGCAGCTCAAGGAGTCGGAGGCCGAGCAACTGTTATCGCAAGCCAATAATGCCAAGATTCCCCTGATCGAGCAGATCATCCTCAGCCAGAAGGCCACGGCGAATGAAATCGCCCGTTTCGTCTCGGAAACTTTCGGCTACCCCCTGCTCGATCTGGCGGCCTTCGACGACGCCTATATTCCCGCCAACGCCATCGACCGCAAGCTGATCGCCACGCATAAGGTGATCCCGCTCAACAAACGCGGCAACCGGCTTTCGGTGGCCATCGCCGATCCGACCAATCTGCGCGCCCTGGATGAAATCCGCTTCCAGACCGGCTTGGCGGTCGACCCCATCGTCGTCGAGCACTCGAAGCTGGCGCCGCTGGTCGCCAAATATGCCGAGTCGGCCAGCGACACGCTGAAAAACCTGGTCAGCGAAGACATCGATCTTGGCCTCCTCGACGAAGAATCCGGCTCGAAGGCGGAGGAAACGATCAGCCAGGATGCTGAAGATGCTCCGGTGGTCAAATTCATCCAGAAAATGCTCTTGGATGCCATCAATGATGGCGCCTCGGATATCCACTTCGAACCCTACGAGAAGTTCTACCGCATTCGTTTCCGCGTCGACGGCGTGCTTCGTGAAATCGCCACGCCGCCCTTGGCCATCAAGGAGAAGCTGGCCTCCCGGATCAAGGTCATCTCCCGGCTGAATATCGCCGAGAAGCGCGTCCCCCAGGACGGACGCATGCGTCTGGTGCTGTCCAAGACCCGCGCCATCGATTTCCGGGTCAGCACCTTGCCCACCTTGCAGGGCGAGAAGATCGTGCTGCGTATTCTCGACCCGGCGTCGGCCACCCTGGGCATCGAAGCGCTCGGTTATGAGCCGGAGCAGAAAGAAGCCTTGCTTGATGCCGTCAACCGCCCCTACGGCATGGTGCTGGTCACCGGCCCGACCGGCTCCGGCAAGACGGTTTCGCTCTACACCTGCCTCAACATCCTGAACAAGGACGGCGTCAATATTTCGACCGCCGAGGATCCGGCCGAAATCAATCTGGCCGGCATCAATCAGGTCAATGTCGACGACCGGGCCGGACTGACCTTCCCGGTCGCGCTCCGGGCCTTTCTGCGCCAGGATCCGGACATCATCATGGTCGGCGAAATCCGCGACCTGGAAACCGCCGAAATTGCCATCAAGGCTGCCCAGACCGGCCACATGGTGTTGTCGACGCTGCATACCAATGATGCGCCGCAAACCTTGACCCGCTTGATGAATATGGGCGTGCCGACCTTCAATATCGCTTCCAGCGTCCAGTTGATCACCGCCCAGCGCTTGGCCCGGCGCCTGTGCCATTGCAAGAAGCCGATGACGGTGCCGACCCAGGCGCTGCTCGATGCCGGCTTCAAGGAAGAAGAACTCGATGGCTCCTGGACGCTGTACGGCCCGGAAGGCTGCGACCGCTGCAAGGGCAGCGGCTACAAGGGGCGGGTCGGCATCTATCAGGTCATGCCGGTTTCGGAAGCCATGCAGCGCTTGATCATGAGCGGCGCGACCGCGCTTGACCTCGCCCAGCAGGCCAAGCGGGAGGGCGTCAAGGATTTGCGCGAATCCGGCTTGCTCAAGGTAAAACAAGGCATGACCTCGCTCGACGAAGTGCTGAGCACGACCAATCTTTAAGGGGAAGAAGCTGACATGGCTACTGCCGCAAAAGCGAAAACCGCAACTGTCAAGGAAAGCACCTTTCTCTGGGAAGGGCGGAACAAGGACGGCAAGACCGTGCGCGGCGAAATGCGCGCAGCCAGCGAATCAGTGGTGCTGTCCAGCCTGCGCCGCCAGGGCGTCATCAACGCCAAGGTCAAGAAGCTTCGCTTCAAGACCGGCGGCAAGGTGAAGGAAAAAGACATCGCCCTGTTTACCCGCCAGCTGGCGACCATGATGAGATCCGGCGTTCCGCTGCTACAGGCGTTCGACATCGTCGGCCGGGGCCACGCCAATCCGGCTGTCGGCAGGCTGCTGCTCGACATCAAGGCCGACGTCGAAACGGGCAGTTCGCTGTCCCAGGCGTTTCGCAAGTTTCCGCTGTATTTCGACGCGCTGTACTGCAATCTGGTGGCCGCCGGCGAGCATGCCGGCATTCTCGACACCCTGCTCGACCGCCTGGCGACCTATAAGGAAAAGATTCTCGCCATCAAGAGCAAGATCAAGTCGGCGATGTTCTACCCGGTTGCCGTGATCGTTGTCGCTTTCATCATCACCGCCGTGATCATGATTTTCGTGATTCCGGCCTTCAAGGATGTTTTTACCAGCTTTGGCGCCGATTTGCCGGCGCTCACCCTGATGGTCATCGCCATGTCGGACTTTTTCGTTGAATGGTGGTTGGCCATTTTCCTGGGCCTCTTTGGCGGGGTGTGGGGATTCTTCGAGGCATGGAAACGCTCGGAAAAAATGCAACTGGTGATGGATCGCCTGTTGCTGCGTCTGCCGATTTTTGGCGACATCGTGCGCAAGTCGGTGATTGCCCGCTGGACCCGCACCCTGGCGACCATGTTCGCCGCTGGCGTCCCTCTGGTTGAATCCCTGGACTCGGTCGGCGGCGCTGCCGGGAACTATGTCTACAAGGTCGGCACCAAGCAAATCCAGGGCGAAGTCGCCAGTGGCACCAGCCTGACCGTCTCGATGCAGAACGTCGACCTTTTCCCCAACATGGTCACCCAGATGGTGGCCATTGGCGAGGAATCGGGCGCCCTCGACTCAATGCTGTCCAAGGTCGCCGAT
>CAZFHE010000138.1:0-10582 GCA_964518615.1 uncultured Dechloromonas sp.
CGCGCAGGCGGTCAGCCAGATCGCCACCTTCGGCACCCTGTCGTCCAAGGCGGTGATCCGCGACGTGGGCCGCGTGTTCGGCCTGCCCTATTCGCTGTGCGACCGCATCTCCAAGCTGATCCCGGTAGTTCAGAACAAGCCGGTATCGCTCGCCGAGGCGCTGGAGCAGGAGCCTTTGCTCAAGGAAATGATGGCGGGCGACGGTGACGGCGAAAGCGTGCGCGAACTTTTCGATCTCGCGGGCCGTCTCGAAGACCTGACCCGAAATGTCGGCATGCACGCGGGCGGCGTCTTGATCGCGCCGGGCAAGATCACCGATTTCTGTCCCATTTACCAAGCCACCGGGGCCGATGCCTCGCCCGTGTCGCAATTCGACAAGGACGACGTGGAAAAGGCCGGCCTCGTCAAATTCGACTTCCTGGGCCTTCGCAACCTCACCATCATCGAACTCGCGCTCGACTACATCGAGCGCCTGACCGGCGAGCGCCTCGACCTGATGCGCCTGGGCTTCGACGATCCCGGCGCTTACCAGATTTTGCGCGAGGCCAATACCACGGCTATTTTCCAGGTCGAATCGGAGGGCATGAAAAAGCTTCTGAAAAAGCTACAGCCCGACCGCTTCGAGGACATCATCGCCGTGCTCGCGCTCTACCGGCCGGGGCCGCTCGGCTCCGGCATGGTCGATGACTTCATCCTGCGCAAGAAGGGCCAGCAGGCCATCGACTATTTCCACCCCGATCTCAAGGCTTGCCTGGAGCCGACTTACGGCGTCATCGTGTATCAGGAACAGGTGATGCAGATTTCGCAAATCATCGGCGGCTACACGCTGGGCGGGGCCGACATGCTGCGCCGGGCCATGGGCAAGAAAAAGCCGGAAGAGATGGCCAAGCATCGCGAAACCATCGCCGCCGGCGCGAGGGAGCGGGGCTACGATCCCAAGCTGGCCGAGCAATTGTTCGACCTGATGACCAAATTCGCGGAATATGGCTTCAACAAGTCGCATACCGCCGCCTATGCCGTCGTCACCTATCACACCGCCTGGCTGAAGCGCTACCACGGCGCGGCCTTCATGGCCGCCACCCTGTCCTCGGACATGGACAACACCGATACGGTGAAAATTTTTTACGAGGACACCCTCGCCAACAAGATCAAGGTGCTGGGGCCGGATATCAACGCTTCCCACTACCGTTTCGAGCCGGTCGATCGCGCCGCCATCCGCTATGGCCTGGGGGCGGTCAAGGGGACCGGCGAGCAGGCGGTCAATGTGATTCTCAAGGCGCGCGAGGCGGAGGGGCCCTTCAAGGATTTGTTCGATTTCTGCCGGCGTTGCGACAAGCGCATGGTCAATCGCCGCACCATCGAGGCCCTGATCCGGGCCGGCGCCTTTGACGGCATCGCGCCGCGCATCGAGGGCTCGGGCCTGTCCGACCGCCATCGTCTGCTGGCCTCGGTCGGCGTGGCCATGGATTTCGCCGAGCAGGCCGAGCGCGACGCCATGCAGACCAGTCTTTTCGATCTCGCCGACGTCGCCGACGCGCACGCGCCGGAGTATGTCGCGGTCAAGCCCTGGGACGAAAAGACGCAATTGATGGAGGAAAAGACCGCGCTGGGCTTTTTCTTCTCGGGCCACCCGTACAACAGCTACCGGAAGGAATTGCAGCCCTTCGTCCGGCGCTCGCTGGCGCGCCTTGAACCGTCCAGGGAAATGACCGTGATGGCCGGCATCGTGGTCGGCGTGCGCACCCAGATGACGCGGCGCGGCAAGATGCTGTTCGTGCAAATCGACGATGGCACGGCCATGGTCGAGGTATCGGTATTCAACGAATTATTCGAGGCCGAGCGCGACAAGATCGTGACCGACGAAATCCTGGTCATCGAAGGCAAGGTTCGCTTCGATGAATTTTCAGGCGGCATGTCGGTCGCCGCCGACAAGCTGATGACGCTGGGCGAAGCCAGGGCGCGTTTTTCCCGGCACTTGCTGCTGAAAATCAATGGCAATGCCGACGCCCGCAAGCTGAAATCCCTGCTCGCCCCCTTCACCCCCGGCCCCGCGCCGGTGCGCATCCGCTACCGCAATGCCGAGGCCGAATGCGAATTGCTGCTGGGGCAAACGGCCGGCGTCCGCCTCGAAGACGCCCTGCTCGACGCGCTGGGCGGCTGGCTACAGGCGGAGAATGTCGAGATCGTTTATTAGCCGCCCGACGCCGGGGCCGGGCGGCGGCGCGTTCAGCCCAGGCGCTGACGGGCGGCCAGGCGGCCGAGCAGATAGCCCTTGATTTCGTGGAAGGGGATGGGCTTGGCGAAGGTCGTGACCGTGTGCGGCAGGCCGCGGGCAATGACGGCGTCGCGATCGGCGGCGCTGACCACGAGGATGTCCATGCGCGTCAGATCGGGATTGGCGCGCAGGCGGCGGATCATCTCGAAGCCGTCCATGCCGGGCATCATCGGGTCGGCGATCAACACGTCGGGCGCCCGGTAGCCGACCTGAAACAGACCATCGAAGGCATTGCCGACAATGCGCAGGTCGACCGGCAGGCCCCAGCCTGACATCGTCGTCTGATAACGCGCTTGCAGGGCCGGGTCATCCTCGGTGATCAGAATATCGAGCCGGGCGCTGACCTCGTGGGCGTGGGGCGTCAGATTGCGCCGCCGGGCGAGCAGGGCTTCGACCGAGCTGATCGGGATGCGGCGATGGCCGCCGGTTGTTTTCCAGGCTTCGAGGGCGCCACTTTCGACCATGTTCTGCACGGTGCCGAGGGAAACGCCGAGGCGTTGTGACGCCTGCCGGGTGCTGAGGAATTCGGAATCGGGCATGACGTAATAAGGGGGAATGTGCAATTTCGTGCATTTTAACGATTTGCTTGGCGAAATGACAGCAGGAAAGCTTTTTTCATTTTTCCCGCCGCCAAGCGATGCAACGCGTTCCCGGATTATTCCCCGCCAATGGCTTCGCTGCCTTGATTTGCATCAGCGCCTGGGGGCGGGGCCGGGTATGGCAAAAATGTCAATGGCAGCGCCGCTACGACCGGATCAGCGCACGCTGACGCTGATTCGGTCGTGGCGGCCGCGCTCGTCCATGACGGTGATGTCCACCCGCCCCTTTTCTTCCAGACGGTGGATCAGGGGCTGGCTGGCGCTCTGTCGGGCGATCAGGCGGCCATTGATGAGCCAATATACCTCGCCCTGCTGGCCGCGCAACTCAAGACGAATGCGCGGCGCTTCTTCGGGACGGGGACGGCGGATGATTTCGCCGTGGGAGATGCCCACGATGCGTAGCCCCGCTTCCGGCTCGCTCGTCGGCGAACAACGGGCGTCCCAGGCCGGGGGGCGCGCTTGGCTTCTAATGTCCGCCGGCAGCCAGGGTTCGAGGGCCGCCGGCCAACGCGCCGCCGCAACAAGGCGACGGGGGCGATCGCTGCATTCGGCGCTGACGCGTAGTCCACTCTCGACATCCACCTCATAACTCGTGCGCGCCTCCCCACCACGCAGGCGATCCGGGAAGGTAGGCGGCGCGGTGTCGTTCAAGAGCCAGGCTCGCATCTGGCGATGGCAGAGTTCTGTTTCGCCCGGATCGAAACGCAGGCCGAGCGGCCAGCAGATGCTTTCCTGGCGCACCGAGGGCGGCGGGAGGCGGGGCAGAGGCGGCTCCCTGTCGATGGCGGTGAACAGATCGACCAAGAGCGGGGCGGCGATATTGGCGCCGAAAAAGCCGGGGTTCGGGGTGCCGTCCGGGCGGCCTACCCAGACGCCGATGGTGTAGCGGTCGGATACGCCGACCGACCAGGCGTCGCGAAAACCGAAGCTGGTGCCGGTTTTCCAGGCAATGCCGCGCCGGATGCCCGCTCCCTGCTCGACGGCGCGCCCGACCGGGCCGCCCGATTCGAGCAGATCGCGGATGATGAAGGCCGCGCCCGGCGACAACATGCGTTGTTCGATCAAGGGCTCGTCGGGGCGGTAACGCGGCTTGCCTGCCATGCCTTGCCGGGCAAAGGCGGTGTAAGCGCCCACTAATTGCTCCAGCGTCGTCGCCGCGCCACCGAGAATGACCGAGAGATTGGGCGTCTCGCCCTTGGGGAACTCGAGTTTCAGGCCGCCCCGGCGCAGCGCGGCGACGAAACGCTTGGGTTCGAGACGGTCGAGCACTTCGACCGCCGGTACGTTCAGCGACTTGGCAAGCGCCTCGGAGACGCCAACCGGGCCGTGGAAGGATTGCTGGAAATTGCCCGGCTGGTAGCCGCCGAAGGATTGCGGCACATCGGCCAGCAGCGATTCGGAATGAATCAGCCCCTCATCGAGCGCCAGGCCATAGAGAAAGGGTTTCAGGGTCGAGCCGGGCGAGCGCGCGGCGCGCACCATGTCCACGAAGGCGAAACGGTCGGCATCGGCGAAATCGGCGGAACCCACATAGGCGCGCACTTCGAGCGTAGCGTTGTCGACAACCATGGCCGCCATCGAGACGCGCGGCGGCAGCACGGGGATGCGGCTCCTGAGCAGCGGCTCGGCCATTTCCTGCATCGCGGCGTCGATGCTGCTGTCAATGCGTCCTCCGCCTTTTGCCTCCCGGCGCAGACGCTCGGCGAGCAAGGGCGCCAGCAGCGGTTCGCGCAGCGTCTGGGCGATGACTGCTTCCTCACGGGCGTCACGAATGTCGTTGTCGCTCCACGAACCGCGCATTCGCTCCAAAACTTTTTCCCGCGCATTTTCTGCCGCCATTGGATGACGATCCGGGCGCAGGCGCGAGGGGGCTTGCGGCAGGACGGTGAGCAGCGCCGCCTCGGAATGGCTCAAGCGGCGCGAAGGCTTGCCGAGATAGGCGCGGCTGGCCGCCTCGACCCCTTCGAGCACCCCGCCCATGGGGGCGTAGTTGATGTAGAGGGTGAGAATTTCGTCCTTGGAATAACGCCATTCCAGTTGCAGAGCGCGCAGAATCTGCCGGGTCTTGCCGGAGAGAGTGCGCGGCGTCGGCTCGATGATGCGGGCGACCTGCATGGAGAGGGTCGAACCGCCGGAAACGATGCGCCCATGCCGCGCCCATTGCCAGGCCGCGCGCAAGAGCGCCACCGGATTGACGCCGGGATGCCAGCGAAACCAGCGATCCTCGTAGCGGAGCAGGGCTTGTAAATAAAGGGGCGAGACATCGGCGAGCGCCACCGGATGCCGCCAGACATGATTCTTGTCGGGAAAGGCGCGCAAGGGCGTACCATCGCGGGCGACCACCAGCAGCGCCTGCGGCGCATCGCGCCCCGGCACCAGCGGCGGAAAAGCCCGGTCGAGCGCGATAAGAGAGGCTGCCGCCAGGAGGGCGATCCCGAGCCAGCGTGGCGGCCGCCGCCAAAAACCGCGCCCCGGCTGTTCGGCCTCGGGTTTCATGAAGGCGGGGGCCAGCAGGGATCAGGCTTTGGAGTCATTGGGATGTCAGTGAGGACAAGCGCCGGCTTTCGCGTCCGCCCGCTTGAGCCAAAACCGCGCTAGCCTTTCGGCGCCACCCGGCGCGAGGTTTTTTTGACGAGGCCGGTCTGGATGTCGAAATGCACCATGAAATAGGTTTCATCCATGACCGGCATGCCTTCGATGCGCCATTCCCAGACTTCTTCGCCCAGATTGCCAAAGACTGTGTTTGAGCCCGGCGCGCCGAGCAGGCGGCGAATGGCGTCGCGGCTCATGCCGGGCTGGACGCGGGCATAGTTGGCATCGGTCAGCGCCTGTTCCAGCCGGCTGACCACCTGTTGCCGGTCGAAACTGATCATGTAGCAATGCATGCCATTGGGCTGGCGGCTGTATTCCCAGGTCGCCGTGCCGTCCTCGTTGCTGTGCCGGTAGCCCGGCTCGCCCATGCGTTCCAGGACTTCGGCGGCGGTGGTGACGCCCGGCTGGATCTGCGGCAGGTTGAGCGCGTCGCAGGCAGGCAGGAGCGCCGCCGCCAGCAGGCTCGCGAGGGTGGAGAATAATCCGGTCTTGGCCATGATGAATTCCGGCAATCGGGCGATTCTGTGACTGTAGCCGGGATTGCCGATTCAAAGAAAGCCTGTTTTTCCCTTACAAACCGTACCGGCGGCGGTGAGCCAGGGCGGCCAGGCCGCCAAGCAGCATCAGGCCGGTCATGCCGAGGGCCAGATTGAGCGTTGCGCTCCACAGGGCCGGCGCGATCAGCGCCGCGGTGAGGCCATTGAAACTCGATTGCAGGCAGGTCTGGCAGGAGGCGGCAAGACCGCGCCGGGCCGGGAAGGGGTCGAGCGCCAGGAGGGTGAGGCTGGGCATGGTCAGCGCCATGCCGGTGGTGTAGACGAGGAGCGGCAGCACGCTCCACGGGAGCCCAGGGGGCAGGGCGAGATTGATGCCGAGATTGAGGGACGCGGCGCTGCCCATCACCGCGTAGCCGAGGGCGATGGTCCGCGTTGCCGACAGCTTGCCAGCCAGCCGCCCGGAGAGCCATGAGCCGCACAAGAGGCCGCTCATGGCCGGGCCGAACAGCCACAGGAAGGCCGTTTCCGGCAGGCCCAGATGGCGCATCAGGAATACCGGGGCCGACAGCACATAGATGAAGAAACCGGCGAAATTGAGCGACAGCGCGGTAGAGGCGAGCAGAAAGGCGGGCGAGGTCAGCGTCTGCCGGTAGGCGCGCGCCAGGATGGCGGGTTGCAGCGACTGGCGGCGCTCGGGCGGCAGGGTTTCCGGCAGCAGTTTCCAGCAGGCCAGCCACAGGGCGGCGCTCATCAGCACCAGGAAGGCGAATACCATGCGCCAGCCGAACCAAGTTTGCAGCCAGCCGCCGATGACCGGCGCGAGCGCCGGGGCCAGAGCGAACATCATGGTGATCTGCGCCATCAGGCGTTGCGCGGCGGGGCCGTCGTACAGATCGCGGACAATGGCGCGGCTGATGACGATGCCCGCGCCGGCGGTCACCCCCTGCATGGCGCGCCAGAACCACAATTGCCCGATGCCGGTGGCGAGCGCGCAGCCGGTCGAGGCGATGCCGAACAAGGAGAGGGCGACGAGAATCACCCGCCGCCGTCCAAAGCGGTCGGAGATTGCGCCGTGCCACAGGGTCATCACGGCGAAGGCGAGCAGATAGGCCGATAGGGTCTGCTGCACTTCCAGGGGGCTTGCGCCCAGTTGCTTGGCGATGTCGGGGAAGGCAGGCAGGTAGGCGTCGATGGAAAAGGGCCCCAGCGCCGACAGGGCCGCCAGCAGCAGGGCGATGCCGTGGGTGCGGGCCGGCTTCTCCCCGTCAGCCACGGGCCAGGCGCCGGTACTGAATGGCTTCGCCGACATGCGCGGCGGCGACCGCGTCGCTGCCGGCAAGATCGGCGATGCTGCGGGCGACCCGCAATATGCGGTGCCAGGCGCGGGCCGAGAGCTGAAGATTGCGGCTGGCCTGTTCGAGCAGTTTGCGCCCGCCTTCATCCGGCGCGCAGCAGGCATCGACCTCGGCGCTCGTGAGGCGGGCATTGCTCTTGTTCTGGCGCGCCCGTTGCCGGTCGCGGGCGGCGGCGACGCGCCGCCGGACCGAAGCCGAGCTTTCGCCCGTCGGCCGGTCGAGCAGGGCTTCCGGCGGCAGGGCGGGGACTTCGATCAACAGGTCGATGCGATCGAGAAAGGGGCCGGAGAGCTTGCCGCGATAGCGGGCGATCTGGTCCGGCGTGCAGCGGCAGCGCCCGGTGGTCGCGCCATGATGGCCGCAGGGACAGGGATTCATCGCCGCCACCAACTGAAAATCGGCGGGAACCTCGGCCTGGCGGGCGGCGCGGGCGATGTGGATGCGCCCGGTTTCCAGCGGCTCGCGCAGCGCTTCGAGCACCTTGCGGTCGAATTCGGGCAATTCGTCGAGAAACAAAATGCCCTGATGGGCGAGACTGATTTCGCCCGGCCGCGGCGGATTGCCGCCGCCGACCATGGCCACCGCCGAGGCCGAATGGTGCGGCTGGCGGTAGGGGCGACGGCCGAAGCCATGCGGACGGAACTGCCCGGCCAGCGACAGCACGGCAGCCGAGGCGCGGGCCTCGCCCATTTCCAGATCCGGCATCAGGCCGGGCAGGCGGGCGGCCAGCATGGACTTGCCCGCGCCGGGCGGGCCGATCATCAGCAAGGAATGATTGCCGGCGGCGGCGATTTCAAGGGCGCGCTTGGCCTGGGCCTGGCCGCGCACCTCGGCAAGATCGGGCGGCGGCGGCGGGGTTTCGCCGCTGGCCGGAGCGGCGCTCCCAAGCGCCTCGCGGCCCGTCAGATGAGCGCAGACGGCCAGCAGCGAAGCCGCGGCGAGGGCGCCGCCGCCGCCCGCGAGCGCCGCTTCGCCAGCGCTCGCATCCGGCAGGACGAGGGTCCGCCCGTGATCGCTGCCGCAAAGGGCCATGGCCAAGGCGCCGCGTATGGGGCGCAGTTCGCCGGACAAAGAGAGTTCGCCGGCGAATTCGTAATCGTGAAGCGGCCCCGCCGGCAACTGGCCGCTGGAAGCGAGAATGGCCAAGGCGATGGGCAGGTCGAAGCGGCCCGATTCCTTGGGCAGGTCGGCGGGTGCGAGATTGACGGTGATGCGTTTGGCCGGGAATTCGAAGCCGGAATTGACAATGGCCGCCCGCACCCGATCGCGGGCTTCCTTGACTTCGGTGTCGGGCAGGCCGACCAGGGTGAAACTGGGCAGGCCGTTGGCGAGATGGGCCTCGACCGTGACCGGCGGCGCATGGAGGCCATCCAGTCCGCGACTGTGCGCGATGGCCAGCGCCATCTGATTACTCGCCGCGCGCCTTTTCCAGCGCTTCGACGCGGGCTTCGAGTGCCTTCAGTTTTTCGCGGGTCCGGGCCAGAACCTGGGCCTGCACGTCGAATTCCTCGCGAGCGACCAGATCGAGCTTGGCAAAAGCGCCGCTGACCAGGGCCTTGGTGTTTTTTTCGATGTCCTTGACCGGCGAATTGGCCAGCAGGGCGCTCATCTTGGCGCCGATTTCTTCCAGGAATTTGGGGTCGAGCATGATAGTCCTCCGTGGGAGCGGCAGTGTAGCACAGCGGGATGAGGCGCTATTGGCCGCCGCTTGCCGCTGGCGGGGGCGAGGCGTATTTGAATCCCGCAGGGATGCGCCCTATACTGCACATGTGCTGACCATGACCATAAGGAGCCCATCAATGGCAACCGCGACCGAACGAATCCCGGTTCTTGTGACGCCGCAGGAAAAAACGATGATCGCCAAAATGGCGCAGGAGGCTCAATTGTCCATGGGCGAATTTCTTCGCCGCGCGGCATCATCGTTTCGCCCGAATGAGGACGAAAAGTTGCTGGAAGGCATGATCGATCAGATGCTGAAGACGACGGCCGAGGCCAATGCCGCGATTGATGAGGCCCTGGCCTTTGTCGAAGCCTCCAACCGGCGCATTGCCGAGATGGAAATCAAGGAGGCCGCGCTCTGATGGGCATCACGGAAAAAATGTGGGATGCCCTCGCCACGGTCATCAAAATGAACGACAAGGTGGAGCGCATGGCGGGCAGCATCAAGGCGCAGCAGGAAAAAATCGAAACCCTGACCGAGCGCGTGATCCGTCTTGAAACCGCGCTGGAAATCGCGCTTTCCCGCCCGCCAGGAGGCCGCTCGCCTAGCCGGCGGATTGAAAACAAAAACTAAGCCCGGCGATTCGCCATGAAGTCGCAGCCCCGGGGCCTTGCCGCGGGCGGCTGATTTCGCCCTAGCGGAACACAACCGTCTTGTTGCCATCCACCAGCACCCGGTCTTCCAGGTGGTAGCGCAGGCCGCGGGCCAGCACGGTTTTTTCGATGTCCTTGCCGTAGCGCACCATGTCCTCCGGCGAGTCGGAATGGTCGATGCGGATCACGTCCTGCTCGATGATCGGCCCGGCATCCAGTTCGCTGGTGACGTAGTGGCAGGTCGCGCCGATCAGCTTGACGCCGCGCGTATACGCCTGGTGGTAGGGCTTGGCGCCGGCGAAGCTGGGCAGGAAGCTGTGGTGGATGTTGATGATCCGGCCGGCCAGCGCCTCGCACAGATCGGGCGGCAGAATCTGCATGTAGCGGGCGAGCACCATGGTGTCGCCGCGCACGTCGTCGAAAATGCGGCGCATTTCGGCGTAAGCGCCCTTCGGGTTGTCGGCCTTGACCGGCACGTGATGAAAGGGGATGCCATGCCACTCGACGAAGCCGCGGAAGCTGTCGTGATTGGAGATGACGCAGGGAATCTCGATATCGAGTTCCTTGGCCTGCCAGCGCGCCAGGAGGTCATACAGACAGTGTTCCTGCCTGGAAACCAGCACGACGACGCGCTTTTTGACGGCGCTGTCATTGATCCGCCAGCTCATCGCCAGGGGCCCGGCGACGTCGGTCTGGAAACGCTCGCGAAACTCGGCGAGCAGAAAGGGCAGGGATGAAGCCTTGATCTCGATGCGCATGAAATAGCGGCCGGTCAGCGCATCCGAATGAAAGCTCGATTCGAGAATCCAGCCGCCGTGCGCGGCGATGAAGCCGGACACCCGGGCGATGATCCCGACCTGGTCGGGGCAGGAGGCGGAAAGCGTATAGAAGCGGTCGCTATGCATGGATTCTGGCGCGGGCGGGCTGGGGAAACGGCGGGCGGTCGGTCAG
>CAZFHE010000139.1:0-7799 GCA_964518615.1 uncultured Dechloromonas sp.
ACGCCCACCACCAGCCCCCCGAGGGGGGACAGGCCGCAACCCCCCCACAGCTCGTCGGCGGTCAGGCCGCGCACCACCACCGGATGGCGGTTCAGGCGATGCGGCAGGAAGGACACCGTGCCGTCGGCGCGGACATGCTGATGCTCGGACATGGCCGCGGCCTTACAGGATGCCGGTCGCTTCGGTGAGCAGCCAGATGCCGATCACCAGCAGTATCGCGCCCACGGCAACCGTCAGGCCGAACTGGCCCCAGGTCTTCTTGCCGTTGTGGATTTCGGCGTAGGTGCCATAGGCGTGGTAGTATACCCCGATGAACATGGACGCCACCACCAAGAGCGCCACCAGCATCACCATGTCGTAGCCGTAGTTGCGGATCGTCTGCATGATGCCGCTGCCGGTGCCGCGGGAGGGATTCTCCAGCGTCGGCAAGCCCTGGGCGAAGGACAACGCGGGCAATGCGAGCAGACCGATGGCGAGCGCCAGGCGATGGGCGAGATGGGGAACGAGGCGAGTCTTCATGGTCGTGTCCTTCGGGTCAGGAGAGAAGAAAAAATGTAAGCACCACGTACATCGCCAGGAAGCGCACGACGACGCCGAGGAATTGACGCTGGTTGATACGGTTCTCGGCCCAGCCGACATAGACCGTGCGGATGGCCCAGACCCCCCACAGCAGCAGCGCGGCAAACACCACGCCGACCAGGGCGGCCGCCATCGCGGCCGGGGTGAATCCGCTGTTGGCCTGGAATGAGGCGATTTGAATGCTGTTCATGGCCGCTTCCTCACCGCGGTCATGGCGATGGCCTCGTGGGCGGCGTCGGACTCCAGGCGGTATTGGCCGCTCAGTTCCACCGGATCTCGGGGTTGGGCGCGAGGCGGCGTCAGGTAGTCCTGCAGTCCGGCGCGCACCCGCGCCAGATCGGCGAGCAGGCGCGGATAGTCGAAGTGGTAACGCTGGCTGGGTTCGATGGGCGTGGCGGCGGCGCTCGTCTCGACCAGATGTTCCAGGGCTTGGATCTGGCGCAGGGCGGCAGCCAGTTCCTGGCGCTGCAGGGGGGCGTCGGCCCATGCGGGCAAAGGCAATGCGCTCGCCAGCGCCGCCAGCAAGGGAAGGATCAGCGCGCCGGAGCCTGCGGCGCGGGATCGGAATGAATGCGCCATCGCGCCTTCCTCGTCAGATCAACAATGGGGTGATCGTGACGAGGGCGGGCGATGCGGGCAGCAAACAATGGGAACTTGCCGCTGACCGGATTGATGAGGCTGGATATCGGGTAATGCCTTGGGCGTGCCTCAACATCAGGACCCCAGCTTTGGAAAGCGCAATAACCTAATTATCGCTTGACGCAATAACCTAAAAATAAATAAACTCAATAACCTAATTTCAGTGAAATGCCCCTCATGGCTACCCCCTCCGATAGACTCGCCGCCTCGCTGGAAGCGCTCAAGCTACTTCAGGATCAGGGCATCGTCGCCATCCGCAGCGCCCAGCTTGAGCGCACTCACCGGGAGCGCTTGCTGCGCGCCGGTTTCATTGTGGAAGTGATGAAGGGCTGGTACATCCCGGCGCGTCCAGACGAAACCCAGGGAGAGAGCACTGCCTGGTACGCCTCCTTCTGGGCATTCTGCGCCCGATATCTCGCCGAACGCTTTGGCGCGGATTGGTGCCTGGGGCCTGAGCAGTCGTTGCATCTATTGACCGGGGATTGGACGGTGCCGCGTCAACTGATGGTTCGCAGCCCCAAAGGAGGCAACAAACCCTTGCCGTTGCTGCACGGAACCTCGATCTTCGACATCCGCGCGGAAGTCCCGATAGCGGGCGATCAGCATGAGCAAGACGGCTTGCGCCTGTATTCATTGTCAGCGGCGCTCATCGCCGTATCTGCCGCAACCTATCGGACCACTCCCGTTACCTTGCGCGCCGCGCTGGCGATGGTGCGAGATGCCTCGGAGGTGCTCGGGCGTTTGCTCGATGGCGGGCATAGCACCATCGCAGGTCGACTGGCGGCGGCCTTTCGCGGCATTGGCAACGAGCGGATCGCCGATGATATCGTGGGCGCGATGCGCGCGGCAGGCTACACCGTTCATGAAGCCAATCCGTTCACGGACGTGCCGCCGGCGATGGTCATGGATGAGCCATCGCCTTACGTTAACCGGCTGCTCATGAACTGGCAGCGTATGCGCGAGCAGGTTCTGGAAGCCTTTCCCCGCCCGTCTCGCGAGCGCCTCGCCAAGCATGCCTACTTGCAACAGGTGGACGAGGCTTACCTGATCGACGCCTACCATTCGCTGTCCATCGAAGGGTATCGCGTCAGTACGGACTTGATTGAGCGCGTGCGCGCCGGTGCCTGGAATCCCGATCACGACGATGCGGATCGAAGCCGTCGCGACGCCTTGGCCGCTCGGGGATACTGGCAGGCTTTTCAGCGCCTCAAGCAAAGTCTGGAACGGATCCTCGATGGAGAGAATCCGGGCCGTGTCGTACAGCAGGATCACGGCGCCTGGTATCGGGAACTGTTCGCGCCCAGTGTCATGGCGGGCATCCTGCGGCCCAGCGACCTGGCGGGCTACCGTGATAACCAGGTTTTTATCCGGCGCTCCAAGCATGTTCCGCCCCGCGCCGACGCCGTGCGCGAACTCATGCCGGCGTTTTTCCGGCTGCTGCAACAAGAGTCCGATCCCGCGGTGCGTGTGGTGCTGGGACATTTCGTTTTCGTGTACATCCATCCCTATACCGATGGCAATGGCCGCATCGGGCGTTTCATCATGAACGCCATGCTGGTTGCCGGGGGGTATCCCTGGACGGTTGTTCCCGTGGAACAAAGGAACGCATATATGGAAACCTTGGAGACGGCCAGCGTCGATGGCGATATTGCCCCGTTCGCGCGCTTCATCGGACAGCTTGTGAGCCGTGCGCCGGCATAACGACGACAGGCGCGACAAGTTCACGCGATACCTTCAGATGTATTTCTTGAAACTACCCGCCGTCAGGTTGACGGCCAACCCCAACAGAGCAGCGCTGGGCAGCAGGATCAGCAGCGGGTGCAGCGAGACAGGCAAAGCCAGGTAGACCACCCACGGCAGTCCAGGGTAGGGAAAATTCGTCCGCAAATTCATTTGTACAACAAAGCCCCTGCAGGGTGGAGGTGGTACATAATGCGGTACAATGACCATTTGCAGTTCTGGAAAATATTTGCAAATCAAATGGTTGGGTTTGATTTTTCGATCCCTCCGGGTGCGCCACCGCGGTGTTTTTGCCGGAAGGGCGGCACAATAATCTTGAGGGGAATTGAATGATTCTGGTCACCGGAGGCGCGGGCTATATCGGTTCGCATACCGTTGTCGAGTTGCTGGCGGCGGGGCATGAGCTGCTGATTCTCGACAATTTCTCCAACAGTTCGCCGAAGGTTCTCGATCGCATCGAGAAAATCAGCGGCAGGCGGCCGCTTTGGGTCGAGGGCGATATCCGCGACCGGCCATTGCTGGCTCGCCTGTTCGCCGAGCATCCGGTGCAGGCGGTCATTCATTTCGCCGGGCTGAAGGCGGTGGGCGAATCCGTCGAGCAGCCCTTACGCTATTACGACAATAATGTCGTCGGCTCGCTGCATTTGTTCGAGGCGATGGCCGCCGCCGGGGTTTTCAACCTGGTTTTCAGTTCGTCGGCGACGGTCTATGGCGATCCGCACGCGGTGCCGATCGACGAGAGTTTCCCGTTGCAGACGACCAATCCCTATGGCCGCAGCAAGCTGATCATCGAGGATATGCTGCGCGATATCGGCCGGGCCGATCCGCGCTGGCGGGTGGCCTTGCTGCGCTATTTCAATCCGGTTGGCGCTCACGTCAGCGGCCTGATTGGCGAGGATCCGCGCGGCATCCCGAACAACCTGATGCCCTATGTGTCGCAAGTCGCCGTCGGGCGGCGCGCTGAACTCGGTATTTTTGGCGGCGATTATCCGACCCCGGATGGAACCGGCGTGCGCGACTATATCCATGTCGTCGATCTGGCGCTTGGACATCTGGCGGCGCTGAACCGGCTCGACCAATGGACCGGCGTGCTGCCGATCAACCTTGGCACGGGGCGCGGCTACAGCGTGCTTGAAGTGGTGGCCGCCTTTGAACAGGCCAGTGGCCGGCCGGTGCCCTATCGCGTGGGCGACCGGCGTCCTGGCGATATTGCGGCTTGTTACGCCGATCCTCGGCGTGCGCGGGAATTGCTCGGTTGGGAGGCAAAACGGGATCTGGCCGCGATGTGCGTCGATTCTTGGCGCTGGCAGTCGATGAATCCGCTCGGCTTCGATGGCTGACCGGCGGGTTGATTCAATGAATCGCGGCAGACCCGGCCATTGATCCTCGCTGTGACTTTTTTCATGAACCCTGGCGGCGGCAGCTTGTCTCGTCGATCCTTGCATGGGCATACTTGCCGGCAGGGCTTGGGAATTGCGCGCCCCGGTTTTGCCGGCCTTCCATCCGTTCTTTCGCGACTATCGACTCCATTTGGCAGCTTGTTGCCTCATCCTGAGCACAGGGAAGTGTCGGATTTCTTTACAGCCTTCCCCGGAATTGTCCGTCTGACGGGCACCTGATGAGGGATGTTGTTTTAGATCAATGATTTGAAACGGATATCCGTGGTGGCGTGAATCTTGCGTGTATCTCGTTAACTGATATTTCTGATGGTGAACATCATGGCTGAGCAAGATACCAATTCCGATTTGAGCCAGGACCGCGCCAATGGTAAAGCTCATGGCCGTCGCCGCTTTCTCGGCGCTGGCGCCGCCGCCCCGTTTCTTCTGACCCTGGTCAGCCAGCCGGCGCTGGGCGTCACCTGCTTTACTCCGTCACGCGCGCTGTCGCGTAACACCAGCGTGTCGCAGCAGGGCAAGTACGGGGAATGCTTCAATGCGCGGTCGCCGGCCAATTACAAGGCTCAGCAGCAGGTAATGAGTATGGGGGGAATCTGGCCAGACGCAGTGCCGCCGAGCGCCTCGATGGACTCGAAGTTTTCTCCGGTGCCAACTCAGTTCATGAAACAAGTGAATGAGAATGGTACTTTGGTCAGTAAGAGCATGACCCTGGGCGAGGCGTTTCAGGCCCCTGGGGCAGACCAAGCCCATTTATATCTGATCGCGGCCTACCTGAACAAGATGGGGGGAGGGAACGCCTTGATTCCCGAGACTGTCTTGTCAGTCCAGGGCATCCTGGCTATGTGGAACGAATACACCTTGCGTGGCTATTACGAGCCCATGGGCGGGATCCAGTGGGGTTCCGGCGATATCGTCAATTACCTGCAAACCAACGGCATCGTCGGCTAGCCAGCCCGGCTTGGCGTCTGAGTCTGCATGCCGGTCAGCGAGCGTTTTCTCATTCACCAGTGGGTCGATGGCTGCGCCGTGTTCGATCAGGCCTCGGGCAATACCTATGCCCTGGATGCCGCGTCTTCTGCCGGGTTTCATGCCATCCTGAATCATGAATCGGCCAGCGCGGCGATTGAAGACGTCATCCGCCGCCAATGGCCGGAAGAAGAGGGCGAAGCGCTTGCCGAACGGGTGCGGAGTTCTCTGGAACGCCTTGAAGCCTGTGGCTTGATCCAGGCGGGAAGGGCGAATTGAGTCATCCGCGCCGGGTCGGCGACTTGTCCCTGAGCGGCTTGGCGGCGCTTCTCGAAACTGGGCGCTTCGCCCTGCAAACCGGCAGCCTGGTGTCGCGCATCCAGGCATCCTTGCCCGATGTGACCCGTTCGATCCATGTTTTGTATGCCCATCATCCCTATTGGGTGGAGCCGGATTTCGCCGATTTCCATGTTCAGATCGGCCTGCCGCGCAATCTTCGGCGCTGGTTCCGGCGTCAGGCGGAATTCGTGCTCGACGGCGAGCGGCCCTTTGAGCCTTTGCCGCGCGATCAGGCTCCGGCTTTTCTCGAATGGGGGCTTAATTGGTCGATTGCCGCGAGCTGCCACCAATGGCTGAGCATCCACGCCGCCTCACTGGAGCGCCATGGCGGCGCGCTCATTCTTCCGGCCCCGCCGGGTTCCGGCAAAAGCACCCTGTGCGCGGCGCTGGCCTTGCGCGGTTGGCGTCTGCTGTCCGACGAAATGAGCCTGATCGACCCGAAAACGGTTGAGGCGCATGCGCTGGCGCGGCCCATCAATCTGAAAAATGCCTCGATCGACCTGATCCGCGGCTTTGCGCCGGAAAGCGTCTGGGGGCCGGAAACCTACGATACGGCCAAAGGCCGGGTGACGCATCTGCGTCCGCCAGCCGACAGCGTCCAGCGCATGCTGGAGCCGGCAGAGCCGCGCTGGATCGTTTTTCCGCGCTACGTGGCCGGGGCCGAGCCTTTGCTGACGCCGCGCGGCAAGGCGACGACCTTCATTCATTTGGCCGAGAACGCCTTCAATTACAGCACGCTCGGTAGCGTCGGCTTCGAGCTGGCCGGCCGTCTGGTCAGTCAGTGCGACTGCTACGACTTTGCCTACAGCCGTCTGGACGATGCGCTTGAGGTTTTCGACTGGCTGGCCGATGGCGGCAAGGGGGCGGACGATGACGCCTAGTCCGGACAAGCGCTTTTCCGGTCAGGAACTGATCGATTGCCTTCGGCATCCGGAGCGCCTGCCCGCCCTGCCGTTACGGCGTTGGGACAGCCTGTTGCGGGTAGCCAAACGAGCCAACCTGATCGGCCGACTGGCCCGGGGCGCGCGCCGGGCCGGCATTTTTCATGAATTGCCGGGCGAGATCCGAAGGCACCTGGAATCGGCGGAGGCGCTGGTGGCGCATCAGCGAGCCGCCATCGGATGGGAGACTGGGCATCTGGCCAGGGCATTCGCCGCCGAGCATTTTCCGGTCATTTTGCTGAAAGGGGCTGCCTATGCCTCTGCCGGCCTGGCTGCCGCCGAGGGGCGCTTGTTCGGCGATGTCGATATCCTGGTGCCGCGCGCCGAGCTGACGCGCGCCGAAGCGGCCTTGATGTTGCAGGGATGGGCGGGCGGCGATAGCGATCCCTATGACGAACGCTATTACCGGCAATGGATGCACGAGATTCCGCCGATGAGGCATCGCGGGCGCGGCACCGTGGTCGATCTGCACCACAACGTTTTGCCGACGACGGCGCGCAATTCCCCGGATCCCGCTTTGCTGCTGGCCGCGAGCCGGCCCTTGCCGGGCGCGCGTTTCCGGGCGCTGTGCCCGGTCGATATGGTGATCCACAGCGCGACGCATCTTTTTTATGAGAGCGAATTGCAGAACGGTCTGCGCGACCTGTTCGATCTCGATGCCTTGCTGGGCGAGTTTGCCGCCGGGGAGGGCGGTTTCTGGCAGGATCTCGTAGCCCGCGCCGGCATTCTGGGTCTGGCGCTGCCGCTGTATCTGGCCTGCCGCTATGGCCAGCGCCTGCTCGGCACGGCCGTTCCGGAAGAGACGATGGCGGCGCTGGCGGAGGCCGCCGGACTGGGCGCCGTGTCGCTACGAGCGCTCGATGCGATCTACCCGCGGGCCTTGATGCCGGATCATCCGTTAAGCAGCGATGCCCCGATGGCGATTGCCCGTCTGGCCGTCTATCTGCGCGGTCATTATCTGCGCATGCCGATGGGGCTATTGATGGCGCATCTGAGTCGAAAGCTCGTCATGCGCCTGTTCCGCAATACCAGCCGAAGCGTCTAAGGTCGGGCGTGAGCAAGGACGCCGCCGGCCATCGGCGGCGATGTCTTGCTAGTTCGTGGTCTTTTCCTTGACTTCGACATCAATGGTTTCGCCGACCTGGGGAGGGATCTGAGGGTCGGCCGGCTTGGCGTCGGCATTCGCGTCTTTCATGCC
>CAZFHE010000140.1:0-3666 GCA_964518615.1 uncultured Dechloromonas sp.
CAGCGGCATGCTGCATCACCAAACGATGTGCCCGCCTGCGCAGACGAGGCTCCAAGGTCGAAAAATCAATGGCATACTGCTTATTATCAACGTTTTGGGTGAGATGTGTAGATACCTATGCCCCGCAAGCGGGGGAAGGCGTCAGGATTCCCTCCGCTGCCTGCAGCAAGGGCGGGGGAGAGGGGAAAACCTAAGCGCCTGAACCGAAACCGCGCTACGTATCGGCGCTAAACGCGTCGCGCAGCCATTCCAGGCGTTTGCCGTCGAGCAGCACGCAGTCGAAGCGGCAGTCGAGCGCCCCTCGTCCGGCCAGGTAGTGACGGGCGGCGAGTACGATGCGCCGGCGCTTTGCGGCGGTGATGCTGGCCGCCGCGCCGCCGAAATTGCCGTTTTGGCGCAGGCGCACCTCGACGAAAACCAGGGTTGCGCCGTCGCGGCAGATCAGGTCGATTTCGCCGCCGCGGATGCGGAAATTGCGCTCGATCACGTCAAGGCCGTGGCGCTCCAGATGGCGGGCGGCGGCGGCCTCGGCTTCGCGGCCGCGCGTCGTGGTGGTATCGTGGGTTTTTGTCCGCATATGCCGTCTAATGACAGAAGAATGTGCTGCATTGTATGTCGTCCCGACGCCGCTCGGGAACCTGGCCGATCTGACCCGTCGCGCCGAGGAAGTCTTGCGCCAAGTGTCCTGGGTTGCCGCCGAGGATACCCGGCACAGCGCGCCGCTACTCAAGCAGCTTGGCTCAAAGGCGCGCACCCTGCCGGCGCATCAGCATAACGAGCGCGAGGCGGTGGTGCGCATCGTCGAGCGCCTCTCGGCTGGCGAATCGGTGGCGCTGATTTCGGATGCCGGCACGCCGGGGATTTCCGATCCCGGCGCGCGCATCGTCGCCGCCGTGCGCGAAGCCGGCGCTCGCATCGTGCCTTTGCCCGGCCCCTGCGCGGCCATCACCGCCCTCTCGGCTTCCGGCCTCGTCGACGAGCATTTTCTGTTCTATGGCTTTTTGCCGGCCAAGGCCGGGCAGCGCCGGCAGGCCATCGAAGCATTGCGGGCGCTGCCCTTTGCCCTGGTGTTTTATGAAGCGCCGCACCGCCTGCTGGATACCGTCGCCGATCTCGCCGCCGTGCTGGGCGAGCGCACCCTGGTCATTGCCCGCGAATTGACCAAGCTGTTCGAGAGCATACATAGCGCTCCCTTGAGCGAGGCGGCGGACTGGCTCAAGGCCGATGCCAATCGCCAGCGCGGCGAGTTTGTGCTGATTGTCTCCGGCGCGCCCGCCCATGCCGATGATGGCGAGGGTGAGCGCGTACTCCGGTTGTTGCTGGCCGACGGTCTGCCGGTCAAGCAGGCGGCCAAGCTCGCGGCGGCCATCACCGGCGCGGCGAAAAATGCGCTCTACGAGCGCGCCCTGGCGCTGAAAAGCTAGAATTCCAGAAATAACCCCGAGTATTCCATCATGCAACTGACCCTGACCCGCCCCGACGACTGGCATCTCCATCTGCGCGACGGCGAGGCGCTGGCCGCCGTGCTGGCGCATACCGCCGCCCGCTTCGCTCGCGCCATCGTCATGCCCAATCTGAAGCCGCCGGTCACCACCGTCGAACTGGCGGCGGCCTACCGCGAGCGCATTCTCGCTGCGCTGCCGGCGGGCATGACCTTCGAGCCGCTGCTGACGCTCTACCTGACCGACAACACGCCGCCTGCCGAAATCGCCAAGGCCGCCGCCTCCGGCTTCGTCAAGGCGGTGAAGCTCTACCCGGCCGGAGCGACGACCCATTCCGACGCCGGCCTGACCGACATCGCCCGAGCCTACGACGCGCTCGCCGAAATGGAGCGCCTGGGCCTGCCGCTCCTGGTGCATGGCGAAGTCACCGATCCGGCCATCGACCTGTTCGATCGCGAAAAAGTCTTTATCGACACCGTGCTGCTGCCGCTGACCCAGCGTTTCCCGCGTCTGAAGGTGGTCATGGAGCACATCACGACCCGGGACGCCGCCGAATTTGTCGCGGCCTCGCCGGCTAATGTCGCCGCCACGATTACCGCCCACCACTTGCTGTACAACCGCAACGCCATTTTCGTGGGTGGCGTCCGGCCCCACTGGTATTGCCTGCCGGTCTTGAAGCGCGAGACGCACCGTCAGGCCCTGGTTGCGGCGGCGATTTCGGGCAATCCAAAATTCTTCCTCGGCACCGACTCGGCGCCGCACGCCAAGGGGGCCAAGGAGGCAGCCTGCGGCTGCGCCGGCTGCTATACCGCCTACGCCGCCATCGAGCTATATGCCGAGGCCTTCGAAGAAGCCGGCGCGCTCGACAAGCTGGAAGCTTTCGCGAGCTTTTTCGGCCCGGACTGGTACGGCCTGCCGCGCAATACCGGCACGATCACGCTGGTCAAGGAAAACTGGACGGTTCCGGCCGACTATCCCTATATCAGCGCCGACCGCATCGTGCCCTTGCGGGCCGGCGAAATCATTTCCTGGAAAATGCGCTGAGGACAAACGCCATGCGCTCGCGCCATCTGCTGCTTTCCCTGTTCGCCGCGCCCCTCCTGGCCGCTTGCGTCAATGACACCGCGAGCTACGCGATCGGCGGCAACGCCGACCACACGCTATCGCTGGTCCGCGAGCAGCCGGTGTTCTGGAACGACAAGGTGAATCTCACGCTGATCGTAGCGCGCATGCCCAATTGCGTGCGCCGGCACAGCCTGGGCAGCGGCAGCGCGAGGACGCTGGTCGAGGTCTGGCAGGTGCCCTCGGGCGCTTTCATCCTCCGCGCCGGCAATCGCATGTATGCCGCCGAGACGCATACCTGCGAGGGCTTCGCCCGGCTGGATGCCGATCCGGTCACCGGCATGGGCGAACTCAGGGGCGTTTTCCGGCAGCGCAACGGCAGGCTGGCCTTCGTCCAGGAAGCGGCCGGCGGCGCGCAATAGGCGGCAAGCCTTGGGGTTGCAGCGGTTGGAAAGCCGGCCGATAAGCCGGGTTCTGTTCCCCTCTTGCGAGGTTCGGCAATCATTCCTCTAGGCCTGCCGTCGCCGGCAGGCTCAAGCGACCTACCCGGAAGCAGCGCGGGCCGCGCCTGTGCTTCCCTATTTGGTCTTGCTCCGGATGGGGTTTGCCGTGCCGTCCGCCGTTACCGTGGACGCGGTGCGCTCTTACCGCACCCTTTCACCCTTGCCTGATCCCCGTGTCGAATGCCCCACGAGGGGGATTCACCACTTGACATGGGGCATGCCCCACTCAAGGACTTTGCTGCCGCAAGCGGCGGCAAAGTCCGAGGCCATCGGCGGTTTGCTCTCTGTTGCACTTTCCGTCGCTTTGGCCTTGCGGCTTATAGCGCCCAGCCGTTAGCTGGCATCCTGCCCTCTGGAGCCCGGACTTTCCTCCCGACGCCGGGGTTGCCCCCGGACATCCAGCGATTGCCTGGCCGACTTTCCGGGGCGGATTATACGTTGCGGCTTGCGATTGCGCTTGATGGCCCGGCGGTCAATCCGTTGCCATAGGTTGTGGTTCGCCATGCCCGCCACGGCCGATGTGATGCCTGATGGCGATCCCAATTTGGTGATCCCATTCGCCGGTATCCGCTCTTCCAGCGTCCGGTAGCTGAACATCTTCGCTTAGGTCGTGTCGGGCCTTCTCATCTCTTCTTCCTCGCCCAAGAAGGGCATGGGTT
>CAZFHE010000141.1:0-3465 GCA_964518615.1 uncultured Dechloromonas sp.
TCAGGAAAAGCCCGAGCATGCGCAGGCCGAAAATGGAAGCCAGCGCAGCGCCGACCCGGCGCTCTTCTGGACTCATGCGGTCGGACGGGGAAGACATCGTATAGGGGACACAGGTTGCGGCGGGCACGCATCTTAGCAGGTTTGCCGGGGGGTTCCGGTTGCCCCCGCGTCAGGCGCGGAAAGCAGGGTTTGAGAAAAAGCGCGGGCAGAGCCGACAGGCGTCGTTACCGAAGGCGCAATCCCGCCTTTCCGGCCAAGTCATTGAAGCCTTGGCTGGCGGTTTTTTGCAGCGAAACAAAAGAAAGTACGCCCGCGCGTCAGGCGCGGAAAACAGCGCTTGAGAAAAGGGAAGGTACTGGATGACCCTTCCCCACAAATCCCCAAGGGCGAGACGCATGGCTATTCGTGCGATGACCCTGCCAGCCGCCACGAATCCGCGCCCAGAGCGGCAAGCCTCACCCCGCCAGCCGCCCCAGCAACTTGTCGTGAATGCCGCCGAAACCGCCATTGCTCATCACCAGAATGTGGTCGCCGGGGCGGGCGGCGGCGGCGATGCGCTCGACCAGCGCGTCCAGATCCTCGGCCACGCTGGCGCGCTCGCCCAAGGGGGCCAATGCGGCGGCAGCGTCCCAGCCCAGATGAGCGGCATAGCAATAGACGGCATCGGCTTCGCGCAGGCTGTCCGGCAACTGACTTTTCATGGCGCCCAGTTTCATCGTATTCGAGCGCGGTTCAAGCACGGCCAGGATGCGGGCCTCGCCGATCTTGCGGCGCAGGCCGGCGATGGTGGTGGCGATGGCCGTCGGATGATGGGCAAAATCGTCGTAGACGGTGATGCCGCGCACCGTGCCGCGCACTTCCATGCGCCGCTTGACGTTGTTGAAGCGGGCCAGGGCTTCCAAACCCTGAGCGAAGGGCACGCCGGCATGGCGGGCGGCCAGCAGCGCGGCGCAGGCATTGGCCCGGTTGTGGTCGCCGGATAGCCGCCAGACGCTGCGGCCCATTTCGCCCGCCGGGCCCGACAGGATCAATTCGCCGCTGGCGTCGTCGCCATCGACGCGGAAACCCGCGGGATCGTTGAAGCGCTCGACCGGCGTCCAACAGCCGCGTTGCAGCACCCGTTCCAGACTGGCTTCGCCCCCATTGGCGACAATCAGGCCGGAGGCGGGCAAGGTGCGCACCAAGTGATGAAATTGCGTCTCGATAGCTGCCAGATCGCTGAAAATGTCGGCATGATCGAATTCGAGATTATTGAGGACGGCGGTGCGTGGGCGATAGTGGATGAACTTGGAGCGCTTGTCGCAGAACGCGGTGTCGTACTCATCGGCTTCGATGACGAAGAAGGGCGTTTGGCCCAGACGCGCCGAGACGCCGAAATCGAGCGGCACGCCGCCGATCAAAAAGCCCGGCGCAAGCCCGGCCTCTTCCAGTATCCAGGCCAGCATCGAACTGGTCGTCGTCTTGCCATGGGTGCCGGCAACGCCCAGCACCCAACGGTCCCGCAGAATGTTGTCGGCCAGCCATTGCGGGCCGGAAACATAGGGCAGCCCTTGGTCGAGGATGGCTTCGAGCAGCGCATTACCGCGCGAGATGGCATTGCCGACCACGAACAAATCGGGTTTCAGCGCGCATTGGTCGGCCGCATAGCCTTCGATCAGTTCGACGCCGGTGGCGCGCAATTGATCGCTCATCGGCGGGTAGACATTGGCGTCGCAGCCGGTGACCCGGTGGCCGGCCGCCACGGCCAATTGGGCGATGCCGCCCATGAAGGTGCCGCAAATGCCGAGAATATGAATGTGCATGGCGCTAAGCGTGGTATCCGTGGTTAAAATGCGCTCGATTCTACCCTGCCCCCGCGCCCATGCCCCGTCATGACCGCCTCCGCCCGGCGTCCGCCGCCCGGGCCAGCATTGCCAGCGCCGCCGCCCGCCTGATGGCCGAGGATGGCATTACCGACTATCGCCATGCCAAGAAAAAGGCCGCCCGCCAGTTGGGCTTGGCCGATCACGCGCAGTTTCCCGACAATGCCGAGGTCGAGGCCGAATTGCGCGCCTATCGCAGCCTGTATCACGACGAGCAACATCGGGAACGGCTGGCCGCCCAGCGCCTAGCGGCGCTGGAATTGATGGAGCTCCTGGCCGATTTCCGCCCCTGGCTGACCGGCTCGGTACTCGACGGCACGGCGGGCGAGCATTCGAGCATCGACATCCTGCTCTTTGCCGACAGCGCCAAGGAGGTCGAAATTTTTCTGCTCAATCACAAGATTCCCTTTTCCCACGGCACGCCCCGTCACGACAAGGCGGAAGCGGTGCTGGTCGTGGAAACGGCGGTCGCCGACGCCAATCTGGTGATTTTTCCTGTCGCCTGCGAGCGGATCAGCTTCAAAACCCGCGACGGCCGACCGCGCGAGCGGATCCGGGCAGAGGCCCTGCGCGCCCTGCTGTAAACGGCGGCGCGCGCCGCGTTCGACTGGACAAGTTGTAGCGATTTGCGGCAAACTTGCCGCCATGACGAAGCGAAAAACTGCTTCCGGGCCGTCCGAAAAGCCCCGCATCCTGGTGGTGCATGGGCCTAACCTGAACCTGCTCGGCGCCCGCGAACCGGAGCATTACGGCCGGGCAACCCTGTCCGATATCAATATGTCCCTCGCCCGGCTGGCCGAGGCGGCGGGCGTCGACCTGGACGCCTTTCAGAGCAATCACGAGGGGGCGCTGATCGAGCGCATCCACGCCGCGCGGGAGCAGGGCGTGCGGGCCATCATCATCAATCCGGCGGCCTATACGCACACCAGCGTGGCCTTGCGCGACGCCCTGGCGGCGGTCGCCATTCCCTTCGTCGAGGTGCACCTCTCCAATGTGCATGCCCGCGAACCCTTCCGGCATCACTCGTATTTCTCCGATCTGGCGATCGGCGTCATCTGCGGCCTCGGCCAGGAGGGCTATCGCCTGGCGCTGGAATACCTGCTCAACAATATCCGCCTCAACATCGAATAAGCCGGATTTGGCCGCGATTTTGCAATTATCTTGCGCCCAACGAGCGCTTAAAGAACCAAAGGAACACCCATGGATTTGCGTAAGCTGAAGAAACTGATCGACCTCGTGCAGGAATCCGGCATTTCCGAGCTGGAAGTCACCGAAGGCGAGGAAAAGGTTCGCATTGCCAAGCATTACGGCGCTGTCGCCGCGCCGCCGATGCAAGCGTACATGGCCCCCATGCCGGCCATGGCGCCGCAAGCCGGGGGCGCATCCGCATCGGTCGATATCGACGACGAGGACGAATTGCCCGAAGGCCATGTCGTCAAATCGCCGATGGTCGGCACCTTCTACCGCTCGCCCTCGCCCGGGGCCGACGCCTTTGTCCAGGTCGGCCAGGCAGTCAAGGAGGGCGAGACGCTGTGCATCATCGAGGCGATGAAGCTTCTCAATGAAATCGAGGCCGACGCGTCCGGCGTCGTCAAGGCCATCC
>CAZFHE010000142.1:0-6834 GCA_964518615.1 uncultured Dechloromonas sp.
CGGCTCGGGAACTGGCCCAGGCGCTGGAGCTTTCGTCAGTCGAATCACTGAATCCTTGGATCAAGAGGCCACTGGAATGGCAATTGGTGCGCAATGCCGGTCGGACACAAGCCACGCGCTATTTCATTGATCCGCAACTGCTGCGGAGCCTCGATTTTTCCATATCCACCACACTCAAGCGCATCGAGCCGCACCGATTGGCTGCTCTGATACTTGAGGACTTGCAACGCTATCCCGAGTCCGCCATCAGCGACATCCACCGGCGGGTTGGCGCTGAAATTCACCCAAAGCAAGTCAAGCGCGCACTGGATGAGTTGATCGAACGCAGAGAGGTGCGTTTTGAAGGTAACAACCGCTGGCGGCGGTACTGGGCGATGTGATGGGCAGTCTATCGGACAATTCACACCCTATCGGAAACAGGTGGGTGATAGAAGTCGGGCTATACACCATCATTAGCCAAATAAATCAAATGGTTGTATCGACCGCAGGCGACAGAGATTGGGCGATAGCAAGTGGAAGCGTTACCGCCAGACCAGAGCGTGAGGACGCCACGCCATGACGAACGCGTCGAGCAACTGATTGCTCCCTACACTACACGTTCGGTGATTCGGAATTTGCTCGGTGGAGCGCAGGGGCTGGCGGGGGCTTAGCTTTTTGTGGTTTAGATACATGAAAATCAATGAGTTGTGGCTCAGTTCAAACTTCTGCATCGGAAAATAGCGGCCAATCGAGTGGAATGGATAGACCGCGGCCAGCCGGAAATGGCGGTACTTTCAGCATCGTGTAGAATCACCCGGTCGCGACACTCCCGCCGCGCACGGCTGTTTGCTTGAGTACTCACGAGGCATCCGCATGTCCTACGAGATAGTCTGGGAACCCGATGGCGTCCTGGTGACCTTTTCCGGCCGTGTCACGGTCCGGGATCTTGTCGAATCGGCGCGGCAGATGCATGCCGATAGCCGCTTCGACGACAGGCGCTACGTCATCAACAAACTCCCGGACGATGCTGGTCAGCATCTGACCGAAGAGGGCTTCGTCGAACTCTCCGCGCTGCATTACGGCGCTTACGCCTCGCACCCGAATTGCCGGATCATTTTCGTGACCTCCGACCTCTTCCTCGCGAGCCAAATCAAGCGCGTCCTCACCGCGCCGGGCATGGCCTGCTACGAGATCGCCGTATTCGATTCGCCATGCACCGCCCGTGATTGGCTGGACAAGCAGCCGGACCTGCAGGTGATCAGCAATGCTTTGAGATTCCGGCTGCGCTGATTTCGGCCGTTTTTCTGTAAAGGCTCAGAATCTCCCCGCCACCCGGCTGGCCGGGAAGCGGGCGGTGAAGCAACTGCCCTGGCCGAGCTGGCTGGTGATTTCCAGTTGGGCCTGATGACGGTTCAGCGAGTGCTTGACAATGGCCAGGCCCAGCCCGGTGCCGCCGGCATCGCGCGAGCGGCCGCGGTCGACGCGGTAAAAGCGCTCGGTCAGCCTTGGGATGTGCTTGGCCTCGATGCCGATGCCGGTATCGCGGACGGCGAATTCGGCCCCCTGGGGCGAGACTTTCCACGATAGCGTGATGGTCCCGCCGGCCGGCGTGTAGCGCACGGCATTGGCGACCAGATTGCCGAGGGCGCTGATGAGTTCCGGCTCGTGGCCGAGAAGGTCGCCCTGCCCCGCGCTTTCAACGACGATGCGGTGGCGGCCGTTGGAAAGCGCTTCGGCGTCGCGCTTCATCTTGTCGATCAGATGGGCCATGTCCACCAGATTGTTACCCGGCGGCGGGGCCGATTCGATGGAGGACAGGGTCAGCAGATCCTGGACGATGGATTGCATGCGCTTCGATTGCTCGGCCATCAGTTCCAGGTAGCGCTGGCGCTCGGCGGCGTCGAAGTCGATTTCCTGCAAGGTTTCGAGAAAGCCGGCCAGCACCGTCAGCGGCGTGCGCAATTCGTGCGAGACATTGGCGACGAAATCGCGGCGCATGCGGTCGAGCTGATCGGTCTGCGTCACGTCCTTGATTTGCAACAGCCAGCTATTGTCGCCATAGGCGATCACATACAGGGACAGCACCCGCGCGAAATGGCGTTCCAGGCGCAGGATCAGCGGCCGGGCGAAATCGCCTTGGGCGAGATAGTCGGTCAATTCCGGCGTGCGGGCGATGTGGGTCAGCACCAATCCCCGGTCGCCCTCCGCATCGAGCCCAAGCTGACGCTCGGCGGTCTTGTTGCAAAACTGAATCCGGAAGCGCTCGTCGAGCAGCACGACGCCGTCGTTCATCGCATGCACGGCGGCGATCAGCCGGGCGATGTCGCGCTCGCCTCCCGCGATTTTGCCGAGCAATTCCTTCTCGTGCTTGTACAGCCGGTGAAAGACGCTGTCCCACTCGCCGCCGCCTTCCAGGCTCGGGTCGAGCCTTGGTTGCCGCGACCAGCGTTCAAGACGCGAGAAATTGCGGGCGTGCCACGAAAGTTGCAGGCCAAGACCGGCGCAGAACAGCCCCCAGCCCAGCCAGGGCGCGCCGAAATAGCCGAAAGGCAAGGCCGCCAAGGCGGTCAGCGAGAGCGACAGCAGCACCCGGGGCAGCCAGCCGCTCACCCTGGCAAGACTCCCCGGAAGCGGTAGCCGGCGCCGCGCACCGTCTCGATGCGCTCATGGTGGCCGGAATGTTCCAGCGCGGCGCGCAGGCGGCGGATGTGTACATCCACGGTGCGCTCCTCGATGAAAACGTGGTCGCCCCAGACCTCGTCGAGCAATTGGGCGCGGGTATGGACGCGCTCGGCGTGGGTCATGAAGAAGAAGAGCAGGCGAAATTCGGTCGGCCCCAGTTCGACCGGCTGGCCGCCGGCCAGCACCCGGCGGGTGGCGGGATTGAGCGACAGATCGCCGATTTCGACCGCTTCGCTGCCAAGGTGCGGGGCGCGGCGGCGCAGCACGGCGCGCACCCGGGCGATGAGTTCCTTTGGCGAGAAGGGCTTGGTCACGTAATCGTCGGCCCCGGCTTCCAGGCCCTCGACCCTGTCCTCCTCGTGGACGCGGGCGGTGAGCATGATGATCGGCAGGTCGCGGGTGCGCTCCTCGGCGCGGATTTTTCTGGCGAGCGAGACGCCGGACTGGCCCGGCAGCATCCAGTCGAGCACGAGCAGATCGGGGAGCGCTACGCGTATGGCCGACTCGGCTTCCTCGGCGCTGGCCGCGCGCGAAACCACAAAGCCCGCGTGTGCAAGGTTGATGGCCACCAGTTCCTGGATGGCCGGCTCATCCTCGACGACCAGTATGGTCGGCGTCACGCGGCGCTCTCCTTGATGTGCCGGATGTCGCGTCCCTCGACGATGTAGATCACTTGCTCGGAAATGTTCTTGGCGTGATCGCCGATGCGCTCGATGGCGCGGGCAATGTTGATGATGTCGATGGACGGGGTGATGGTGCGCGGGTCTTCCATCATGTGCGTAATCAACTGGCGGATGATGGATTTGAATTCGGCATCCACGTCGTCGTCGAGGCGGATGACCTGCCTGGCCTGCCCGGTATCGAGGCGGGCGAAGCCGTCGAGCGCCTGGCGCAACAGATTCAGCGCGGTTTCGGCGAGATGCAGGATGCCGGGCCCGAACTGCCCCGGCAGATGGCCGTTTTCATAAATGCGCCGGGTTCCCTTGGCGATTTTCTTGGTTTCGTCGCCGGCGCGTTCGAGGTCGGTGACTATTTTGCTGACGCCGAGCACCAGACGCAGATCGGAGGCGGTCGGCTGACGCCGGGCGATGATGTGGGCGCAATCGTCGTCGATGGCCTTCTCCAGGTCGTTGACCCGGCGGTCGCCCTCGACGATGGTCTTGACGCTGCCGACCTCGCCGCTGCCATAGGCCTCGATGGCAGCCGCCACCTGGGTTTCGACCAGGCCGCCCATCTGCAACACCTGGGTGCGCAGGCGGGCCAGATCTTCGTCGAAGCGGCTGGATACGTGGTGGGATTCCGTCATCATCTCGCTCTCCTCAGCCCATGCGGCCGGTGATGTAATCTTCGGTGCGTTTGTCGTTTGGTTTCAAGAAAATTTCGTCGGTCTTGCCGAATTCGATCATCTCGCCGAGATACATATAGGCGGTGTAGTCGGAAACGCGCGCCGCCTGCTGCATATTGTGCGTGACGATCAGGATGGTGACCCGCTGCTTCAATTCATGCACCAGTTCCTCGATGGCGCCGGTGGCGATCGGGTCCAGCGCCGAGGTCGGCTCGTCGAACAGCAGCAATTCCGGATCGGTGGCGAGCGCGCGGGCAATGCACAGGCGCTGCTGCTGGCCGCCCGAGAGATTGGGCGCCAGGTCTTGCAGACGATCCTTGACCTCATCCCAGATGGCCGCGCCGCGCAGGGCCTGTTCGATCTTGTCGTCCAGCGTGCGCTTGTTGCGCTCGCCGCGCACGCGAAGGCCGTAGGCGACATTTTCGTAAATGGTCTTGGGAAAGGGATTCGGCTTCTGGAAAACCATGCCGATGCGCATCCGCACCTCGATGGGATCGACGTCCGGCGACAGCAGATTGGTATCGTCCGGGAAGAAGCGGATTTCGCCCTCGTAGCGATTGCCCGGATAAAGATCGTGCATGCGGTTGAAACTGCGCAGATAGGTCGACTTGCCGCAACCGGAAGGGCCGATCAGGGCGGTCACCTTCTTGTCGTGGATGGGCATGTTGATGTTCTTGAGCGCCTGGGTCGCGCCATAGAAGAAACTCAAGTTGCGCGCTTCCGCCTTCAGGGCGGGATTTTGATCAAATTGCATCACTTGCTCCATGCGGAATCCTTTACCACTTGATGTTCTTGCGCATGCGGTAGCGCAGCCAGATCGCCAGGGCGTTCATGGACAGCACCATGCCCATCAGCACGAAACCGGCGGCCGCCGCATTGGCCTCGAAAGCCGGGTCCGGGCGCGAGGTCCAGTTGAAAATCTGGATGGGCATCACCGTGAAGGGCGACATCACCCAGTCGAACAGGCCGGCCGTCGCCCCCTCCGCGCCGGTCGCGGTGAAGGGTACCGGCGGCAGGAAGGCGATGAAGGTCAAGGCGCCGATGGTGATGATGGGGGCCGTCTCGCCGATGGCGCGGGCCAGACCGATGATCACGCCGGTCAGGATGCCGGGCATGGCGTAGGGAATGATGTGGTAGCGGCAGGTCTGCCAGCGGGTCGCGCCGACCGCCATCGAACCCTCGCGTATCATCGCCGGAATGGCGCGAATCGCCTCGCGGGTGGCGACGATGACAATGGGCAGAATCAGGAGCGCGAGCGTCAGGCCAGCCGACAGAATGCTCTGGCCAAAGCCGAAGGCATAGACGAAGATGCCCAGCGCCAACAGGCCATAGACGATGGAGGGCACGGCGGCGAGATTGGTGATATTGATCTCGATAATGTCGGTGACCCAGTTGCGCCTGGCGTATTCCTCCAGGTAAATGCCGGCGGCGACGCCGAGCGGCACGGCGGCGACGGCGGTCACCAGCATGACCAGGAGGCTGCCGACCCAGGCCGACAGAATGCCGGACTGCCCAGCCCGGCGCGAGGCGTACTGGAAGAAGAAATCGAGATTCAGGCGTTCCAGGCCGCGAATCAGCATGTCGCCGACAAGCAGAAAGATGACCAGAAGGCCGATCGCCAGGCAGATGATGCCGAGCGCCTGAAAAATACTGTCCTTCATCTTGCCGCGGGCGATCAGCGCGCGGATTTGTTCGGTGTTCATGGAATTCATATCAGTCTCCGCACGGCCGCCCGAAGGAGACTGACGCCCCCTCGGGGGGCAGCGAACAGCGTGAGCGTGGGGGGTGTTTCATTTCAGTAAGCCTCGCGGAAGCGGCGGCGCAGCCATTGGCCGAGGATGTTGAACAAGAGCGTGATCAACAGCAGCGTGAGGCCAGCGGCGAAAATGGTCTGATAGCCGATCGAGCCGTGCGGCAGATCGCCAAGCGCCACCTGGACGATGTAGGAGGTGATGGTCATGGCCGGCTCCATCGGATTCCAGGTCAGGTTCGGCTGCATGCCCGCGGCCACGGCCAGGATCATCGTCTCGCCGACGGCGCGGGAAATGCCCAGAATGTAAGAAGCGGCCAGTCCCGACAAGGCCGCCGGCACCACGACATGCAGCGCGGTGTACAGCCGGCTCGACCCCATCGCATAAGAGCCCTCGCGCAAGCTCATCGGCACCGCGCGCATCGCATCCTCGGACAGCGAGGCCACATAGGGCACGATCATGACGCCCATCACCAGACCGGCCGAGAGCAGCGAAAAGCCCGGCAATTCCGGAATAAGCTTCTGCAACAGCGGGGTGACGATGAGCAGGGCGAAATAGCCGAAGATGATGGTCGGGATGCCGCCGAGCAATTCGAGCACCGGCTTGGCGAGCTCGCGCACCCGGCTGTCGGCGAATTCCGACAGATAGATGGCGATCACGGTGCCCATCGGAATGGCCACCGCCAGCGCCACGGCGGAGGACACCAGGGTGCCGGAGACGAGAACCATGATGCCGTAGTGGGCATCGTCGAACAGCGGCGTCCATTGGGTGGCGGTCAGAAAGTCGAGGATGCTGACCTGCTGGAAAAAATGGATGGATTCGGAAACCAGCACATAGACGATGCCGAGCGTGGTCAGCACCGAGACGGCGGCGGCGGCGAATAGCAAGCATTCGATCAGGCGCTCGCTGACATGGCGATACGCATTCTTCGCCAGGCGCTTGCTGACCCGGTGGGGGGCGGAATAAGCAGGGATGGACATGGCGTGATTGATTAACCCAGCAAGCAAACGGATTGTCTTGTTGCCCCCATCCCGGCCTTCCCCCGCCAGCGGGGGAAGGAGTCAGATTCCCTCCCCT
>CAZFHE010000143.1:0-6605 GCA_964518615.1 uncultured Dechloromonas sp.
AAGGTCTACACCACCCTGATCAAGAGCGAACAAGAGGCCGCCTACAACGCGCTGCGCAAGGGCGTCATGGATTATGACCGCCGCCACGGCTATCGCGGCGCGGAATCCTTTATCAACATGGCCGACCTCGATGCCGACCAGGACGAGGGCCTGGACGAAGCGCTTCAGGACATCCACGACGCCGACAATCTGGTTCCGGCCCTGGTGCTGTCGGCCAGCGCCAGCGAACTGAAGGTCTACCGCAAGGGCGGCGAGAAGCTAACGCTCAACGGCGATGCGCTGAAATTCGCCTCCCGCATGCTCGATGACAAGGCCCCGCCCAACAAGCGTCTGCGCCGCGGCGCCATCATTCGCCTGATAAAGGACGACAAGGGCAACTGGCAGATCAGCCAGTTGCCCGAGGTGGAATCGGCCTTCGTCTCGCTATCGCCGCAAGATGGCGCGATCCGCGCCCTGGTTGGCGGCTTCGACTTCAATCGCAACAAGTTCAATCATGTGACGCAGGCCTGGCGGCAGCCCGGCTCCAGCTTCAAGCCCTTCATCTATTCCGCCGCGCTGGAAAAGGGCTATGGCCCGGGCAGCATCGTCGATGACAGCCCGCTGGTCATTCCCGCCAGTCAGACCGGCTCCCAAGCCTGGGCGCCGCGCAATTACGACGGCAAGTTCGAGGGGCCGATGAAATTGCGGACCGCGCTGGCCAAATCCAAGAATCTCGTCTCGGTTCGCCTGCTGCAATCCATCGGCACCCACTATGCCCAGGATTACGCCACCCGCTTCGGTTTCGAGGCCGAGCGCCATCCGCCCTATCTGACCATGGCCCTGGGCGCGGGCTCCGTCACGCCGTGGCAGATGGTGACGGCCTATTCGGTCTTCGCCAATGGCGGCTACAAGCTCAATCCCTACATCGTGCGCGAGATTCGCGACGAAAAGGGCCAGGTGCTCGCCCAGGCCGCCAGCATCCGCGCCGGCGACGAAACCTTGCGCGTCATCGACCCGCGCAATGCCTTCATGATGGACTTGATGCTGCGCGACGTGACCATCTCCGGCACCGCCGCCCGCGCCTCGGCAAACTTGAAGCGCCAGGATCTGGCCGGCAAGACCGGCACCACCAACGAATACGTCGATGCCTGGTTCTGCGGTTATCAGATGTCGGTCAGCGCCTGCGCCTGGGTGGGTTTCGACCAGCCGAAGAAGCTCGGCAATAACGAAACCGGCGGCTCGACGGCGCTGCCGATCTGGATCGGCTACATGCAGCGGGCGCTGAAGGATGTTCCGGTTCAGTTGCCGACCCAGCCGGACGGCCTGATCGCTTTCGGCGAGGGGCGCGAGCGCAATTATGTCTACGCCGAGAACATGGGCAGGATTCCGCCGGAGGACGAGGAAGAAGAAGCGCCGGATTCCCCGCCAGCGGCCAATTTCAATCTGCCGGCTAGCGACTGATCAGATCAGACGGACCGGCTCGCCGGCCTGTTGGCTGGCGAGTTCCGACAACTTGTCGAGCAATTCGCGGCCATCGCGCGTATCGCGCCAGACGCCGTTGTCCCAGCGAAAATGAAATCCGCCAGCGCGGGCGGCCACCCAGATTTCGCGCGTCACGCCGTGGCGATTGACGATAATCTGGCTGCCGTCGGCGAACTCGATTTCCAGCACGCCGCCCGCCCCCCGCTCGAAATCGACCTCCGAAGCCTCGGTTGCTGCCTCAAGCGCGGCCTCGATACGGGCCATTACGGCATCGGCTTGGCCGCCGAATTCCTTGTCATCCATCGTGCTATCATCCTCCTTTTACCGCCAGCGACCGTATATGTCCCGAATCGCCGCCTTGCTGGTCGTCCTCTGCCTTGCCGCCTGCGGCACCAAGGGCCTGCTCGAACTGCCGCCCGGCCCCGCGCCGCAGCCCTTGCTCGGCGGCGGCAAAGGAGCCGTCGCGGCGGATGTTAACACGCCCTCCGATCCCTCAGACCCATGACTTTCTTCGCCCTGAAAAACGGCGTCCTGCACGCCGAAGCCGTCGCCCTGCCGAACATCGCCGAGCAATTCGGCACGCCCGCCTATGTTTACTCGCGCGCCGCGCTGGAAACCGCGCTCTGTGAATTCCACGACATTCTCGCCGCCCATCCCGCCGGTGCGGGCGCGCTGGTCTGCTACGCCGTCAAGGCCAATGCCAATCTCGCCATCCTCAACCTGTTCGCCCGGCTGGGCGCGGGTTTCGACATCGTCTCCGGCGGCGAATTGCAGCGGGTGCTGGCGGCTGGCGCCGATCCGCGCAAGGTGGTGTTCTCCGGCGTCGGCAAGAGCGTCGCCGAAATGCGTCAGGCGCTGGAGGCCGGCATTTTCTGCTTCAATATCGAATCCATCCCGGAACTGGAACGCTTGAACGAGGTCGCAGGCCAGCTCGGCAAACGGGCCCGGATCAGCCTGAGGGTCAATCCCAATGTCGATCCGAAAACCCATCCCTATATCTCGACTGGCCTCAAGGCAGCCAAGTTCGGCGTCGCCTACGACGACGCCCTGGCCCTCTACCGGCGCGCGGCGGCGCTGCCGCATATCGCGGTGACCGGCATCGACTGCCACATCGGCTCGCAATTGCTCGATCCCTCGCCCTTTGCCGAGGCGCTGGACCGCATCCTGGCCCTGATCGACCAATTGGCGATGGATGGCATCGCCATCCACCACATCGACCTGGGCGGCGGGCTGGGCATCCAATATCGCGAGGACCAGACGCAGCCCAGCGTCGCCGACTACCTGAATCCCCTGCTCGACAAGATCAAAGGCCGCGGCCTGCAAGTCGTGCTCGAACCGGGCCGCCGCCTGGTTGGCAATGCCGGCCTGCTGCTGACCCGCGTCGAATACCTCAAGCATGGCGAAACCAAGGATTTCGCCATTATCGACGCGGCCATGAACGACCTCTTGCGCCCGGCGCTGTACGACGCCTGGCACGACATCCTGCCGGTGACGCCGCGCCCCGGAACCCCCCGCGATTACGACGTGGTTGGCCCGATCTGCGAAACCGGCGACTTCCTCGGCCAGGCCCGGCCGCTTGCCATCGAGCCGGGCGATCTGCTGGCGGTGATGTCGGCTGGCGCGTATGGCATGACCATGGCCTCGAATTACAACACCCGGCCGCGCGCCGTCGAGCTGATGGTCGACGGCGGGACGGCCCACGTCATCCGCCAGCGCGAGACGGTCGAACAGCTCTACGCCGGCGAATCCCTGTTGCCGCGGTGAGCGGCGTCCGTCTCGACAAATGGCTGTGGGCCGCGCGTTTTTTCAAGACGCGCAGCCTCGCCGCCGACGCAGTCGGCGGCGGCAAGGTCAAGCTGAACGATGCGCCAGTGAAGCCGGCGCGCGAACTCAAAATCGGCGACCGGCTCGATATCGGCAATGGCGATACCCGCTGGCAAGTGATGATTCTCGCCCTGTCGGAAAAACGCGGGCCGGCGAGCGAAGCGCGCCAGCTCTACGAAGAAACGCCGGATAGCCTCGCGGAGCGCGAGGCCGCGCGGATGCGGCAGAAATTCAGTATCGAGCCTGCGGCCGATATCCACGGCCGGCCAACCAAGCGCGACCGGCGGCGTCTGGAGCGCCTGGGCGGCTGATCGCCGCCCGTTCGCGGACGCCCTTTACAGCACGTAGCGCGACAAATCCTCGTCGGCCGCCACCTCCCCCAGGCGGGCGTTGACGTAGGCGGCATCGACTTGGAGTTGATCAAGCCCGGCCTTGCCGGCCTCAAACGAGACTTCTTCGAGCAGCTTTTCCATCACCGTGTGCAGGCGGCGAGCGCCGATATTCTCGGTTTTTTCATTGACCTGGAAAGCAATCTCGGCCAGGCGGCGAATACCGTCGGCGGCAAAATCGACCCTCACCCCCTCGGTCGCCAGCAGCGCCTGATACTGCTTGGTCAGACAGGCGTCGGTCTGGGTCAGGATGCATTCAAAATCGGCCACCGACAGGGAATCGAGTTCGACGCGTATGGGAAAGCGGCCCTGCAATTCGGGAATCAGGTCTGAGGGCTTGGCGAGATGAAAAGCGCCGGAGGCGATGAACAGGATGTGATCGGTCTTGATCATGCCGTACTTGGTCGACACCGTGGTCCCCTCGACCAGCTGCAACAAATCGCGCTGCACGCCCTGGCGGGAAACATCGGCTCCCTGCATCTCGGAGCGGCTGGCGATCTTGTCGAGCTCGTCGAGAAAAACGATGCCATTTTGCTCGACGGCCTTGACCGCTTCCAGCTTGACCTCCTCGTCATTGACCAGCCGGGCCGCTTCCTCGTCAGTCAGGAGTTTCAGCGCCTCCTTGATTTTCAGCTTGCGCGATTTTTTCTTGCCGCCGCCGATATTCTGGAACATGCCCTGTATTTGCTGAGTCAGTTCCTCCATGCCCGGCGGGGCGAAAATCTCGGCCTGCATCACCGGCGCGGCGAGCTCGATGTCGATTTCCTTATCGTCCAGTTCACCCTCGCGCAGCTTTTTGCGAAACTTCTGGCGGGTGGCGCTATCCGTCGTCGCCGCCGCCTCCTCGGCGTAGAAACCGGGATTGCGCGCCGGCGGCAGCAGGGCGTCGAGCACCCGCTCCTCGGCGGCATCCTCGGCGCGGGCGCGGTTGGCCTGCATGGCGCGGTCGCGGTGCGACTTGACGGCCATCTCGGCCAAGTCGCGGATAATGGTTTCGACATCGCGCCCGACATAGCCGACCTCGGTGAACTTGGTCGCCTCGATCTTGATGAAAGGCGCATTGGCCAGACGCGCCAGACGGCGGGCGATCTCGGTCTTGCCGACGCCGGTCGGCCCGATCATCAGGATATTTTTCGGCGTGATTTCCTGGCGCAAGGGTTCAGCCACCTGCGAGCGCCGCCAGCGGTTGCGCAGCGCAATGGCCACCGCCTTCTTGGCGTTATGCTGACCGACGATATGTTTATCGAGTTCGGAGACGATTTCTTTGGGCGTCATCGTGGTCATTCGAGCACCTCGAGCGTGAAATTGCGGTTGGTGTAAATGCACAGATCACCAGCGATTTCCAGCGACTTGGCGACAATGTCGAGCGGCCCGAGTTCCGTATTTTCCAACAGGGCCCGCGCCGCGCTCTGGGCGTAAGCGCCGCCGGAACCGATAGCGACGATGCCATGCTCGGGTTCGAGCACGTCGCCATTGCCGGTGATGACCAGCGAGGATTCGCGATCGGCCACCGACAGCATGGCTTCCAGGCGGCGCAAGGCCCGGTCGGTGCGCCAGTCCTTGGCCAGTTCGACGGCGGAACGGATGAGATGGCCCTGGTGTTTCTCCAGCTTGGCCTCGAAACCCTCGAACGGCGTGAAGGCGTCGGCGGTGCCGCCGGCGAAGCCCGCCAGAATCTTGCCCTGGTACAGGCGGCGCACCTTTTTGGCCGTGCCCTTGATGACGATGCTGCCCAAGGTGACCTGGCCGTCGCCGCCCATGGCGACGACACTGCCCCGGCGCACCGACAAAATCGTGGTGCCGTGATATTGCTCCATGTGTTTTCCTGGATTAAGACTTGGGAACGATGATGCGCGCCTGCTTGTTCAGACCGACCACGGCCATCAGTTCGGCGACCAGATGATTCGGGCTGCGGATCAGGATTTCCCGCCCCTGTGCCTTATACGGCGCGATGCGATTGACCAACTGGCCGGCGGAGAAGAAATCCATGCTGCGCACGCCGGAAAAGTCGATGATGGGCAATTCGTGGCGCTCAAGCACCTCGACCAGCTCATCGAAACGGCAGTTCTTCAGGTCGCCTTCGAGATAATGCTCGCCGAGGGCCGCCGGCAGCGTCACACTGGCTTTCGGACGGAGAACCGGCACGCTTTCCCAGGAAGGCGGCGACAATTCGAAAGTCACCGCATAATCGACGGCGCGCTCTTCAAACATCTCTTGCGTTCCGTGGCGCTGCAACAATTCAAGCAGCAGCGCCCAGGCCGATTCGCGCCCGGTTTCGCCCGCCTGCAAACGCTCATTGAGACGCGCCAGGAAACCGTCAACCTCCATCAGTGTTACCGCCACCCCGGCCCGTCGGGCTTCGCGCAGAATAGACGCCAGTTGCCCGGCGATCTCATCGTCACAACCGATCAATTTGCCGCACTCGACCACGACGGGCAGGCCTTGCCCCGCCAACCTAGCCAGTTCAACCACTGCGGCGGCACCTTCCTGGACGGTCAGCACTCCTTGCAGCACCAAGCGGCGCTGGCCGTTACTTTTCATCGCCACCGCAGGATCTGTCCGCCGCCAGGAAGACGGCGAGGTCTCCCAAGTCTCGGCGAATTCAAGGGCCAGTTTGTCAAAAGCGGCGCGATCTCCGACACATTGCAATAAATCGAGCAGCAGCAACCAGAAACGCCGGCCCTCTTCACCCGGATAGGCGCGGATCAGCGTTTCCAGCAGCGAGCGAGCAGCCGTTTCCTGACCATTGGCGTACAACACGACGACGTGCTCGACATCGCCCTGGACCGGATCGGCATCCTGGCCAACGTCGATGTCCATGACAATCGATTCGGTGAACTCGGCGTCGTCGAAATCGTCCTTGGCTAGATTGGGATAGACGACGGAACGGACCGGGGGCATCGGCTTGGCCGCCGGGCCTGCGCCCTTGGC
>CAZFHE010000144.1:0-5168 GCA_964518615.1 uncultured Dechloromonas sp.
GGGGCTTTCCCAGGCCCGGGCTTGCGTTTTCCAGCAGGCCAGCGCCGAGCGGGTGCGGCCAAGCAAGGCGTAGGTCAGCGCCGTCAGCCGCGCCGGCAGCCAGTTCAAGCCATCGTCCAGTCGGGCGGCGCAACGCCCGAAACGGTTGAAGCGCTCGCTGCGATAGCCCCACATCGCATCGAGCGTATTGGCGAGGCGAAACAGCAACGCGCCCGGGCCGCCAAGCAGGGCGAACCAGAACAGCGCGCCGAATACCGCGTCGTTGCCATTTTCCAGCACCGATTCCACGCCGGCCTTGGCCACGCCGGATGCCTCCAGCGTTGCCGTATCGCGGGAAACCATCCAGCCGACTCGCAGCCTTGCTTCTTCGAGCCGACCTTCGCGCAAGGGGCGGGCGACCGCTTCGGCATGCTCGCCCAAGCTTTGCGCGCCCAGCGCGAACCACAGCAGCACGGCGTCAACCGCAAAGGGCGCTAGCGGGCGCAGCCAGAAAGCCAGCGCCACCCACGGCCCGACCGCCAGCGCCCAGGCCAAGAGGCCAGCCGCAATCGTCCCCTGGTTGCGCCGGGAGTTGAGCCGCAGTTCGAGCGCCGAGGCCAGCCGGCCAAAGCCGACCAGCGGATGAAAACGGCGCGGCTCGCCGAACAGGCGATCGGCCAGCACGGCGGTCAGCGCCGCCAGCGGCAGGGCAAAGGGGCCGTCCGGCATCATTCCGGAAACGCGCCCCGCTCTTGGATATCGTCCTGCATGGCCGCCAGCGTTGCGGACAAGCTTTCTCGCCGCTCGGGGTCGGCCTGACCCCATTGATCGTAATAAAGCAGGTCGGCGATTGGCAGGCGCGGCAGCCAGCCGGCTTTTTCCAGCTCCGGCTTGTCGTGAAAGTGGCTGACATAGCCGATGCACAGATAAGCAATCGGCACGATTTCCGGCGGAATGCCGAGCGCGTGCTGCAACTCGGCCTGATTGAAAATGCTCACCCAGCCGACCCCCAGGCCCTCGGCCCGGGCCGCGAGCCAAAGGTTTTGCACCGCGCACACGCTGCTGTACAAATCCATGGTCCGGATATGGGTGCGGCCCACCACGACCGGGCCGCTGCGCTCGCGGTCGCAGGTGATGCACAGGCCGAGCGGCGATTCGACAATGCCCTCCAACTTCAACTGGCTGTAAATCTCGCGCCTGCCCTCGGGAAACATCAGCGCCGCCTCGGCATGCGCCCGGGCGAAAGCCTGGCGCACCCGCTCCTTGACCTCGGGCGAGCGGACCAGCAGAAAATTCCACGGCTGCATGAAACCGACCGAGGGCGCATGGTGCGCCGCCATCAACAGGCGGCCGAGCACCTCGTCCGGCACTGGCGTGGGCAAAAACTGGCCGCGCACGTCGCGGCGGTTGAAAATGCTGCGATACACGGCGGCCCGTTCGGCCGGGGCAAAAGCGTGTTGGCTCGGGTTTTCCATGGATTCCCCTTCTGGAAAAAATCGGCGGCTGCCTGACCAAACAGCCCGGTTTTGTCTTTCGGCCGGTCTTCTGACTCGGAATCATCCGTTGCCGCGCCTTCCCGGTTTTTCCCCAGTGGCGGTCTGCGGCGAACGTCCTCCTCACAGCGTTGGGCACGTGGCGGAATCTCACCGCCTTCCCGATTCTCCGAACCCGCGAACGGGCCGGCACCGAAAGACACCATCCCGATTGACTCGGGAACCAGCCATGCTAAGCGAGCGAGGGACTGGCTGGCAAGTTCCGCCGAGGCGCGATGCGCGCCAGCGCTCCGCTGGCAATTCTTGCGCCAGGCCAAGCGCCACTCGCTGCTGCCGCACGCTGGCGGCGAACAGCGCCAGCAGTTCACGTTCGCCGGGTCTTTGTTTTTTTCTCGGGCAGGTTGTGATTGCAGCGGCGCTCGCCGAAGCAGGGGAATCAGTCCGCGCCGTCAGACGCTCATTTCCCCGTCGCGATTTCTAAAACCACCTCCGCGCCGCCCTCCGGGTGGTTCCTGAAACGCGCTTCACCGCCATGCAGCTCTGCGACCTCGCGCACGAAGGGCAGTCCAAGCCCGGTGCTTTTTCGCTCGGTGCCGGGATGAGGCAGTGAATAGAAACGCTCGAAGAGTTGCGGCAAGGCGTATTCTGGCGCGCCTTCTCCGTGGTCGCGGACAGTCAGGCTGAGTCTGTCGGAGGTCTTTTCCAGCCTGATGTCGATGACGCCGCCCGCCGGGGAAAAGTCGATGGCGTTGTCGAGCAGGTTGCCGATGGCTTGTTGCAACAGAAAAGCGTCACCACGACAGGAAGCGGCGCTCTCAATCCCGATATGGACGGTGAGATTCCGTTTTTGCAGCGCGGCCTGGCGCGCACTGACGACCTGCCCGGCGAGATCGGCCAGATCGAGCACGCGGTGCTCTTCCAGCCGTTGCAGTTGTTCGACCTTTGCCAGTTGCAACATGCGCTCGATCACCAGGTAGAGACGCTGGGCCTGTTCCTGGATCAGCGTGGCGAAGCGTTGGCGTTCCGCTTCGGGCATCTCGCCTTCGAGCAATTCGGAGGCTGACGCGATGGCGGTGAGCGGGCTTTTCATTTCGTGGGCGAGGTTCTGGACATACTTCTCCACGTATTGCTTGCCTTCCAGGCGCTCCCGCATCGCCGCGAGCGCGCGCGCCAGTTCGGAAAACTGATTGCCGCCATCGGTGGGCGGGGAGGCTTTATGTCCGGCGCTGACCTCGCGCGCATAGCGGATCAGGCGGCTGATCGACCAACTGAGCCAGAGCGAAAGCAACACGCCGACCACGGTCGAAATCGTCAGCATGATGAATCCGCTGGAGCGGATGCGCCCGCTCATGCGCTCGATGTAGGGATTGAGCGTCGCGCTGGGCTTGCCGAAGGACAATACGCCGATGCGTTCTTGCTGCCAGAGGATGGGCGCGGCGACGTACATCCAGGAGCTTGTCGGGTCCGAGCGGTCGTCCCGCGTGGTGCGGGCGCCATATTCTCCCCGCAGGGCGCGGGCGATGTCGTTCCATCGGGAAAAGTCTTGTCCGGCGGATAAACCCTCGGAGTCGAAGACGACAATGCCGTTGGCGTCCGTGATATAGATGCGGAAATCGACCGTTTCCTTGCGGATGTCGTATATCTTCGCGCTGGGATTCTGCTGTTTGACGGCCTGCAAGGCGCGATTGAAATATCCGCTGGCGATGCGCCCGCCCGCCAGATCGGGGGCGACCAACTCGGCCAGCAGGTGGGCTGCATCGACCTGAGTTTCTTCGCGCACCTGCCGCAAACCCGGTCTGATTTCGTCGATGACGGCGCTCAACACGAACCAGGCTGTCAGGCCGAGCACGAAAAAGTAGCCGAGAAAGAAGCGGACGGAGATATTCAAGGGTCGATGCTGTAGCCGAGGCCGCGATGGGTGACGATGGGATCTTGCCCTTCAAGCGCCGCGCGCAACTTGGCGCGCAGGGTCTTGATGTGGGTGTCGACGGTGCGCTCGTCGGTGTCTTCGGCGTTTGTCCATACCTTGTCCATCAGCGCGGCGCGGGAATAGACCCGTCCGGGATGTTCGAGCAGGCAGATGAGCAGCAGGGTTTCGTAGCGGGTGAGATTGAGCCGCTGCCCCTTGCAGGCGATGCGCAGGCCCTCCCGGTCGATCTGAAACGTCGGGATGGTCGCGCCGCCGGCTGGATTCTGCGGCGCATGATTTCGCGCGCGTCTCAGGATGGCGCGCACGCGTGAAACCAGTTCCCGGGGACTGAAGGGCTTGGAGACATAATCGTCCGCGCCCAGTTCCAGCCCGACGATGCGGTCGACCTCTTCGGCGCGCGCGGTGAGGAAAAGGATCGGCACATTCGAACTTCGCCGCACTTCGCGGCAAACATCGAAGCCGCTCATGTCCGGCAGCCCGACGTCGAGAATGATCAGCGCATAGTCTCCCCGCGCCGCCCTGGAAAGCGCCTCGCTGCCCAGTTGGCAGCTTTCGGCCGCGAAGCCGTTGGCCGACAGCGCATAGAGCAGCGTATCGGCAATGGCCTGCTCGTCATCGACGATGAGAATTTTCATGGCGCTCATGGTAGTGGCTCACACGGAGAAATGGGAGGCTCCGCGTTCTTCACTTTCGCTTCATCTGAAGTTCATATGGCCTTCCCGGGCTATTCACAGCGGCGCCTTACGCTTGCCTTCAGCGTGGCCGGGAACTCGCACCCGGCGTGTTCGTCCGAAACTGGGAGGCTGATATGGAAACACATCTTGAAGACATGACCGGAGAAACATTGAAACAGAGCGGAAAGCGCTTTCGGGATATTCGCAACCGACCGGCAGGAAAATTCATCGGCGTGGTCTTGCTGATTATTTGCCTGATGATTCCGTTGGGGCGTATCGAGGATCAGATCGCATCCCGCGCGAATTTCCAGCGGGGGGTAACGGAAGAGATCGCCCGCGCCGCCGCCTCGTCGCAAACCGTGGTCGGGCCGATTCTGGCGATCCACTACCGGACGAAAGTACCCGAGAAAATCTACCTCGACGCGGAATCGGGCAAGATGGTCACGAAAACCGCCAGCATCAGCCAACATGTCGAGTACCTGCCCGCCAGAAAACTGAGCATTCGAGGCGATACCCGTGTCGAACGCCGTTATCGCGGCATTTACCAGGCCAGATTGTTCCACCTCGATGGCGAGGTCAAAGGCGTGTTCGAAGCCCCTGCCGATGTGGTGAAAATTCCGGAAGGAAGCCAATTCGTCGATGCCAGCGCCTCGATCCTGTTTGGTCTTTCCGACCTGCGCGGTCTCGATTCCGATCCCGAGGTACTCGTCGATGGAAAGCCGCTGCACTTTAAGACGCCAAACGACAAGCGTTTCGAGGCCGTGATGGATGGCAGCCGTCTGGAACTCGACCTCGGCGCATGGACGCCCGAGATGGGACGCACGATTGCCTTCGCCTTTCCACTGAAACTGACCGGCACGGAAGCCCTGTCCATCTCGCCCACAGCGGAAAACAATATCGTCGAATTGTCCTCCGATTGGAAACATCCGAGTTTCGGGGGGCGTTTCTTGCCGCGCGAACGCACGATCAACGAAAAAGGCTTCACCGCGCGCTGGGAAGTTTCGCAACTGGCGCGCAGCCTGGAAAGCGCCCTCAAGGGCCGCAATGAAGTGCTGGGCGTCGGCTTCATCGACCCGGTCAATATCTACCTGC
>CAZFHE010000145.1:0-4666 GCA_964518615.1 uncultured Dechloromonas sp.
TTCTACGATGCGCTGGCCGAGAACGAATCGGCGTTGCGGGTGATGGGCGACGACAAGCTCAAAGTCATCGCCCACGAATTGCTGGTGAGCCTGCGTGAAAATGTGTCGGTAGACTGGGCGCACCGCGAATCGGCCAGGGCAAGGCTGCGCGTGCTGGTCAAGCGCATTCTGCGCAAATACGGCTATCCGCCGGATTTGCAGGATGCGGCGGTGCAGACGGTATTGCAGCAGGCCGAGGCGCTGACGTGGAAGGGGCATTGGAATGGCTAATGACATGCTCCAGCAATCCCGTGCGGACGCTTCGCGCAGCTTCCCCGAGCTATTCATTCCCCCCGGCCTCGTCTGCGGTATCGACGAAGCCGGGCGCGGGCCGCTGGCGGGGCCGGTGGTCGCTGCGGCGGTGATTCTCGATGCGGCGAGGCCGGCTTCCACCTATCTGCCGGGCCTGAACGACTCCAAAAAACTGAGCGAAAAGAAACGCTTCGATCTGGCCGCGCTGATCCGAGAGCAGGCAATCGCATGGGCCGTGGCCGAGGCCAGTGTCGAGGAAATCGACCGGCTCAATATCCTGAACGCCACGATGCTCGCCATGCAGCGGGCCGTCATGGGCCTTGCCGTGGCGCCGGAGCGGGCGCTGGTCGATGGCAATCGCTGCCCGGCGCTCCCGATTCCCGTCGAGGCGGTGGTCAAGGGCGATGGCAAGATCGCCGCCATCGCCGCCGCCTCGATTCTCGCCAAAACCGTGCGCGATGCGGGCATGCTGGCCTTGCACGCCGCTTATCCGCAATACGGTTTCGATCGCCACATGGGCTATCCGACGGCGGCGCACCGCGCGGCGCTGGAAATGCATGGCGCGTCGCCCGTGCATCGCAAGAGCTTCGGGCCAGTCGCGAGATGCCTCTGATGAAACTGATCCGCTCGCGCGACAACGCCTTCTTCAAAGCGCTCAAGCGCCTTGCCGAATCGGGGCGAGAGCGGCGAAAGTGCGGCAAGACCTTGCTCGACGGCGTGCATCTGGTCGCGGCCTTCGAAGCTGCGCAAGGCCCGGTGGAAACCCTGGTGGCGGCCGAATCGGCGCTCGGCGGCGGCGAGATTGGCGATTTCGTCGGCGGCCGGGAGATCGTCGTGCTGGCCGACAGCCTGATGCGCGATCTCGGCTTGGTCGACACGCCAAGCGGCCTCTTGGCGGTGGTATCAATGCCAGTCACCGCCGCCATGCCGCAAGCCGATGCCGACGCGGTACTGCTCGACGGCGTGCAAGATCCCGGCAATGTCGGCGCCTTGCTGCGATGCGCGGCGGCGGCTGGAATCCGGCAGGTCTTGCTGTCGCCGGGCTGCGCCTCGGCATGGTCGCCAAAAGTGTTGCGCGCGGGGCAGGGCGCTCATTTCGTGCTGGCTATCTTTGAGGAGGCCGATCTCCCGGCCTTTCTTGCCGCCTATCGCGGCACGGCCGCCGTCACCTGCCTCGACGGCGCGACATCGCTCTTCGAGGCGCAATGGGATGGGCCGCTCTGCTGGGTATTTGGCGCCGAGGGGCAGGGCGTGCGGCAAGAACTCATCGAGCGGGCCGGGCTGCGCGTGCGCATCCCGATGCCGGGCGCCGTCGAGTCGCTCAATGTCGCGGCCGCCGCCGCCGTCTGCCTGTTCGAGGCGGTGCGGCGCAAAGAGGTGGTTTAGCGCAGCTTCAGTTCCTGCAAGATAGTCGTCGAGATTTCTTCAATCGACTTGGTGGAGGAATCCAGCCAGCGGATGCCTTCGCGGCGCATCATTTTTTCGGCCTCGGCAATCTCGAAACGGCAGTTGGGCAAGGCGGCGTATTTGCTGCCGGCGCGCCGCTCCTCGCGGATCTGGTGCAGGCGCTCGGGCTGGATGGTGAGGCCAAACAGCTTGCCGCGATGCCGCTCCAGCGTGCCGGGCAGGCGGCCGCGATCGAAATCCTCGGGAATGAGCGGGAAATTGGCGACTTTCAGGCCGAATTGCATGGCGAGGTATAGCGAGGTCGGGGTTTTGCCGCAGCGCGATACGGCGACCAGGATCACGTCCGCTTCTTCGAGGCCGCGGTCGGTGATGCCATCATCGTGGGCCAGCGTGTAATTGATGGCCTCGATGCGCTGCTTGTAATCGGAGCTATCCGCCGTGCCGTGCGAGCGGCCGACGGTGTGGCTGGATTTGACGCCCAGCTCGGCCTCCAGCGGCGCGAGGTAGGTGTCGAAGTAGGAGAGGCAAAAGGCGTCGGCCTGATGAACAATGTCTGCCAGCGACTGATCGACCAGGGTCGTGAAGACGATGGGCCGCATGCCGTCGGCCTCGCCCTGGGCGTTGATGCGGAACACCGCTTCCTGGGCCTGCCCGATGCTGTCGAGGAAGGGGATGCGAATCTGATTGAATTCGATAGCCTCGAACTGGGTCAGGAGACTATGGCCGAGCGCTTCGACAGTCAGGCCGGTACCGTCGGAAATGAAAAAGACGCTGCGTTTGATCGGATTGGGCATGGTTCGGGCAAAGCGAAGAAGGCCGCGAAATAGGCCGAAGCATTTGATTCTAACCGCTCTTGTCCATCCTGATGCTTGCGGCCTCCCGGGGCCCTGGCTAAAATGATGGTCTTACCAATCAAAGTGGTCTTACCAATGGCGAACAAGCTTCGGGCTCCGCGCCTCTCCGATGCCGTTGCGGCATCGCTGGAGCGTCGCATTCTCGATGGCGCGCTCAAGCCGGGCGACCGCTTGCCGCCGGAGCGCGAGCTGGCCGCCGAGTTCGGCGTGTCGCGCCCGAGCTTGCGCGAGGCGATCCAGAAGCTGGCCTCGAAAGGCATGGTGCAAAGCCGCCAGGGCGGCGGCACCTATATCACCGACAGCCTTGATTCCTCCTTTTTCGATCCCTGGCGCGATTTGCTCGATAGCCACCCGGATCTCATCGAGGACATGCTGGAATTCCGCCATATGCTCGAAGGCCAGGCCGCCGCCTGGGCCGCCGAGCGGGCCGCCGAAGCCGACCGTCAAGGCCTGGAGAAAGCCTTCGCCGAGTTGCGCCTCGCGTTCGAGAGCGACGACGCCCTACAGCGCGTGGCGGCCGACATCGCCTTTCATCAGGCCATTGGCGAAGCCGCCCATAATGCCTTGCTCGGCCGCCTGTCGACGGCGCTGCTACGCCTGATGCACGACAATATCCGTCTCAATCTCGGCGAACTGAAGGCCATTCCGGCCGCCGACGCGCTGTTGATGAATCAGCACGGGGCGATCTATCAGGCCATTGTCGAGAAGAAGCCGCAGGCGGCTCGCCGCGCCGCCGAAACGCATATTGATTTCATGCGCGAAACGCTCGCCCAGTCGTTGCGTTCCGCCGCCCGGCGCGAGAGCGCCGAATTGTTGCCTTCCGTATCCCCTTGATTTTTCAATTCGATCCATAGAAAGGAATTCGCATGGAACCCCTGGTCATTCCCTTTGAAAAGCTGCGCATGACCGATGTCGAACAGGTCGGCGGCAAGAACGCCTCCCTCGGCGAAATGATCAGCCAGCTGGCCGATACCGGCGTGCGCGTTCCGGGCGGCTTCGCCACCACGGCGCATGCCTATCGAATTTTCCTGGCCCAGTCTGGCCTGGCCGGGAAAATCAATGCCGCGCTCGATGCGCTCGATGTCGATGATGTCAATGCCCTGGCCCGGGCCGGGGCCGAGATTCGCCAGTGGGTGCTCGACACCCCCTTCCCGATGGAGCTGACCATCGCCATCACCGAGCAGTACCAGCGTCTGGTTGCCGACTCTTCGGCCGGCGTCTCCTTCGCGGTGCGCTCCTCGGCCACCGCCGAGGATTTGCCTGACGCCTCCTTCGCTGGCCAGCAGGAAACCTTCCTCAATATCGTCGGCCTCGAAAACATCATGCACGCGATCAAGGAAGTGTTCGCCTCGCTCTATAACGATCGCGCCATTTCCTATCGCGTGCACAAGGGCTTCATTCATGCCGATGTCGCGCTGTCGGCTGGCATTCAGCGCATGGTCCGCTCCGACAAGGGCGCGGCTGGCGTGATGTTCACCCTCGATACCGAATCCGGCTTTCGCGACGCGGTTTTTGTCACCTCCAGCTATGGCCTGGGCGAGACGGTGGTGCAGGGCGCCGTCAATCCGGATGAATTCTATGTGCACAAGCCCACGCTGGCCGCCGGCAAGAAAGCCGTCGTGCGCCGCAATCTGGGCTCGAAGACCATCAAGATGACCTTCGCCGCCGAAAAGGCGGCCGGCAAGTCGACCCTCACCGAGGAGGTCGAGGAAAGCCTGCGCAACCAGTTCTCGATCAATGACGAAGAAGTCATGGAACTGGCCCGCTATGCCCAGATTATCGAAAAACATTATGGCCGCCCGATGGACATCGAGTGGGGCAAGGACGGCATCGACGGCAAGCTCTACATTCTCCAGGCCCGCCCGGAAACCGTGCAGTCGCAGGCACAAGCCGGCAAGCAGGAGAAATTCCGGCTGAAGTCTTTCTCCAAGGTGCTCGCTTCCGGCCGCGCCATCGGCCAGAAAATCGGCATCGGCCCGGTGCGCGTGGTCAAGGACCCGAAGGAGATGGATCAGGTCAAGCCAGGCGACGTGCTGGTCGCCGACATGACCGACCCGAACTGGGAGCCGGTGATGAAGGGCGCCTCGGGCATTGTCACCAATCGGGGCGGGGGC
>CAZFHE010000146.1:0-1666 GCA_964518615.1 uncultured Dechloromonas sp.
GAAATGGTGATGCCGGGCGACAACGTGGCGATGACGGTCAAGCTGATCGCCCCGATCGCCATGGAAGAAGGTCTGCGCTTCGCCATCCGCGAAGGCGGCCGCACCGTCGGCGCCGGCGTCGTCGCCAAGATCATCGAGTAAAACCCGATATCGCCCAGCAGCCGGGGGCCGACGCCCCCGGCTGTTTCGTTCTTTAATCGTTCTTTGGAAGCCAGAAAATGCAAAGCCAAAAAATCCGTATCCGCCTGAAGGCCTTCGACTATCGCCTGATCGATCAATCCGCCCAGGAAATCGTCGAGACCGCCAAGCGCACCGGCGCCGTCGTCCGTGGCCCCGTGCCCCTGCCGACAAAGAAGCAGCGTTTCGACATCCTGCGTTCGCCGCACGTCAATAAGGCTTCCCGCGATCAGCTCGAAATCCGCACCCATCTGCGTCTGATGGATATCGTCGATCCGACCGACAAGACGGTCGATGCGCTGATGAAGCTGGATCTGCCCGCCGGCGTCGATGTCGAAATCAAGCTGCAGTAATACGGCTGTTGTAGATATAATCGAAAGTTTTCGGGGGTGACCGGCGACGGTTGCCCATTTGTTGTGTTACATCGACCGGCCAATCGCAGCCGGCGATGAGGAGAATAACCATGAGTCTAGGCCTTGTTGGTCGCAAGGTCGGCATGACTCGCATCTTTGCCGAGGATGGCTTGTCCATTCCGGTGACGGTGCTTGACGTGTCGAACAACCGCGTGACCCAAGTAAAAACGCCGGAGGTCGACGGCTATGCAGCCGTTCAGATCACTTTCGGCAAGCGCCGTGCCTCGCGCGTTTCCAAGCCTGAAGCTGGTCATCTGGCCAAGGCGGGCGTGGAAGCGGGGCATGTCCTCAAGGAATTCCGGATTGACGCCGAGCAACTGGCCACTTTCAAGGCTGGCGATCAGGTCGCGGCCACCATTTTTGCCGAAGGGCAGAAGGTGGATGTCAGCGGCCGTTCCATCGGCAAGGGCTTCCAGGGCGGCATCAAGCGCCACAATTTTTCTTCCCAGCGTGCCTCGCACGGTAACTCCATTTCGCACAATGCGCCGGGTTCCATCGGTATGGCGCAGGATCCGGGTCGCGTCTTTCCGGGTAAGCGGATGGCCGGTCATCTGGGCGATGTGCAGACCACGATGCAGGGTCTGACCATTGTTCGCGTCGATGCCGAGCGTCAACTGCTGTTGATCAAGGGCGCCGTTCCGGGCGCCAAGGGCGCTGACGTGGTCGTGCGTCCGGCGGTCAAGGCTTAAGGGGGCGACATGGAACTGAAGGTAATCAACGAACAAGGTCAGGAAGCAGCCAAGCTGCAAGCTTCCGACGTGCTGTTCGGTCGCGATTTCAACGAAGCGCTGGTGCACCAGATCGTCGTCGCCTATCAGGCGAATGCGCGTTCCGGGGACAGCAAGCAGAAGGACCGCTCCGAAGTCCGCCATACCACCACCAAGCCGTGGCGTCAGAAGGGCACGGGTCGTGCGCGTTCCGGCTCCAATGGCAGCCCCTTGTGGCGCGGAGGCGGCCGGATCTTCCCGAATTCGCCCGAGCAAAATTACAGCCAGAAGGTCAACAAGAAGATGTTCCGCGCCGGCATGGCCGCGATTCTCTCCGAGTTGGCCCGCCAGGATCGCCTGATCGTCATC
>CAZFHE010000147.1:0-7503 GCA_964518615.1 uncultured Dechloromonas sp.
GCGGCGGGCGAAACCTGGGCCGTGATCTGGACCACGACACCCTGGACCATCCCCGGCAACCAGGCGCTCAACGCCCACCCCGACATCACCTATCACCTGGTGCAAACCGCCAAGGGCTGCCTGATCCTGGCCGCCGACTTGCAGGAAAGCTGTCTTGCCCGCTATGGCCTGACCGGCGTCACGCTGGCCAGTTGCCGGGGCGCGGCGCTGGAGCGCATCGCCTTCCGCCATCCCTTCTATGACCGCCTGTCGCCGGTTTTCTTGGGCGATTACGTGACGCTCGATACCGGCACCGGCATCGTCCATTCGGCCCCGGCCTATGGCCTGGAGGATTTCCAGTCCTGCAAGCAATACGGCATGCACAATGACGACATCCTGACGCCGGTGCAGGGCGATGGCCGTTTTGCCGCCGATCTGCCCTTCTTCGGCGGCCTGAATGTCTGGAAGGCCAATCCGCTCATCGTCGAGAAACTCGCCGAAGTCGGCGCGCTCATAAAGCACGAAAGCGTCGAACACAGCTATATGCACTGCTGGCGGCACAAGACCCCCCTGATTTACCGCGCCACCAGCCAGTGGTTCGTGCGCATGGATGCGCCGGATGTCGACAGTCAGGGCGCATTGAACGCCACATTGAACGCCCATTCGGCCAGCGAGTCGGCCGGCCACACCCTGCGCGCGGCGGCATTGCAGGGCGTCGAGGACACCGCCTTCTACCCGGCCTGGGGCCAGAACCGCCTGCATGCGATGATCGCCAATCGCCCGGACTGGTGCATCTCGCGCCAGCGCAACTGGGGCGTGCCGCTGCCTTTCTTCACCCACAAGGCGACGGGCGAATTGCACCCGAATACGCTGGAATTGATGGAAGCCGTCGCCCGGCGCGTCGACGAGGGCGGCATCGAGGCCTGGACGCGGCTGGACGCCGCCGAACTGCTCGGCGAATTTGGCTGCGATCATGCCGCCGATTACGTCAAGACCACCGACATTCTCGATGTCTGGTTCGATTCCGGCGTCACTCATTTGAGCGTTCTGCGCGGCTCGCATGGCGAGTTGCACGCAAACTCACTGCACTGGCCCGCCGACCTCTATCTCGAAGGATCCGACCAGCATCGCGGCTGGTTCCATTCCTCGCTCTTGACCGGCGCCGCCATCGACGGCCGGGCGCCCTACAAGGCGCTCTTGACGCACGGCTTCGTCGTCGATGGCAAGGGCCACAAGATGTCGAAATCGCGGGGCAATGTCATCGCGCCCCAGCAGGTTTCCGACAAAATGGGCGCCGACATCCTGCGTCTGTGGACCGCCGCGACCGATTATTCCGGCGAATTGTCCATCTCCGACGAAATCCTGAAGCGCGTGGTCGAAGGCTATCGCCGCATCCGCAACACCCTGCGCTTTCTGCTAGCCAATGTCTCCGATTTCAATGCCGCCACGGATAGCCTGCCGGTCGGGGAATGGCTGGAAATCGACCGTTACGCGCTGGCCCTGACCCGCCAGTTGCAGGAAAGCTGCCGCGCCGATTATGACCGCTACGAATTTCACCGCGTCGTTCAGGCCCTGCAAACCTTCTGCTCCGAAGACTTGGGCGGCTTCTATCTCGATATCCTGAAAGACCGCCTCTACACCACGGCGGCCAAGTCGCCCGCCCGCCGTTCGGCGCAATCCGCGCTATGGCACATCGTCCAGTCCTTCGTCCGCCTCCTGGCCCCGATCGCCGCCTTCACCGCCGAGGAAGCCTGGGCCGTGCTCGAAGGCGACGCTGATGATTCGGTGATGTTCCAGCAATGGCACGACCTGCCCGCGCCGGCTGGCGAAGGCGAATTGCTGGCGAAATGGGCCATCATCCGCGAGGTGCGAAACGATGTGACCAAGGCCCTCGAAGCCCGGCGCGAAGCGGGCGAAATCGGCTCGGCGCTGCAAGCCGCCGTCGAGATTCGCTGTGCAGGCGACAAGTACGACGCGCTTACCTCGCTCGGCGACGATCTCAAATTTGTCTTCATCTGCTCGGCCACGACGCTGATCCGCGATGAAGCGGAAGCGGTCAGCGCAAGCCCCCTGGCGCACGCCAAATGCGAGCGCTGCTGGCACGTCCGCCCCGAGGTCGGCGCTAACGCCAGCCATCCCGCCCTGTGCGGCCGCTGCCTCAGCAATCTCTATGGCGAAGGCGAGGCGAGGCGCTGTGCCTGAGGCCGCCCGCTGGTACGGCCTCGCCGCGCTCGTCATCGCCCTCGACCAGTTGAGCAAGTGGGTCGTGCTCAATAATCTCGACTACGGCCAGAGCATCACCGTCACGCCCTTCTGGAACTGGGTGCTGACCTTCAACCCCGGCGCGGCCTTCAGCTTCCTCGCCGACCAGTCGGGCTGGCAGCGCTGGTTTTTCACCCTTCTGGCGCTGGCCGTTTCCATCTGGATCGCGGTGATGCTCTACCGCCATCCCCAGCAGAAGCTGGCTTCCTTGTCGCTCGCCCTGATCCTGGGCGGCGCGCTGGGCAATGTGATCGACCGCTTGCGCTTTGGCGCCGTCGTCGATTTCATCCAGTGGCACGCCGCCGGCTACTACTGGCCAGCCTTCAATGTCGCCGACGCAGCCATCACCGTCGGCGCCGCGCTTCTCGTCGTCGAACAGTTGCTGGCTGGCCGCCGTCAGCCGTGATAGCATCAATACCGATGCGGTATTGCATCGGTATTGATGATGAGAGACAGGCATGAGAACCACCGTGACGATTGACGACGCCCTGTATGAAAAGGCGCTGGAAGTGGCTGACTCGTCGATGGACAAGGCCGACTTGTTCCGGGAGGCCGTCAAAACCTTTGTCCAGGTGCAGGTGGCGAAACGGCTGGCCGCCCTTGGCGGGGCCGCGCCCGATATGCAGGAAATCCCCCGGCGCTGCGAGGATGCCCGGTGCTGAAGGGCGTTCTTGTCGATACCTCGGCATGGGTCAGCCACTTCCGCTGCGCTAACGAGGCGCTGGTCGATTTGCTTCAATCGGATCGCGTGATGACGCACCCGCTGATTGTGGGCGAAATCGCCTGCGGATCGCCGCCCAAGCGGGCGCAGACCCTGTCCGACCTTCGCGCCCTGCGCCAGACGCAGCAGGCCAGCATCCGGGAGGTCATGGATTTCATCGAGCGCGAGCGCCTGTTTGGTTCAGGCTGCGGCTTGGTGGACATGCTCTTGCTTGCCTCAGCGCGGATAACGCCGGGCGTTGAACTCTGGACGCTGGACAAGCGCCTGGGCGCGCTGGCCGAGCGCTTCGGCGTGATGCACCGGCCGGCTGTGCATTAGCGCGCTTTGGGTTCCAGTGCCGACTTCCATTTCTCCCTCTTCCGGCCCTGCGGGGCCACCCTTTACCGCGAGCGGGCATCTCGCCCGAAGCGCGAGGCCGCCCCTCGCCCGCTCGCGGGAGAGGGGCCGGGGGAGAGGGCAAAATTTACGAATCATCTAAGCCCCTCCAAGCTTTCACCCCATTCGGATACCCAAACATGACCACCGTCCGCTCCGATAGCTACCTGACCCTGCATTACCGCATCACCACCCTCGATGGCGAGGAATATCTCTCCACCTTCGACATGAGCCCGGCGACCTTGCAGATGGGCAGCGGCCAGATGGCGGACACGCTCGAATCCGTGCTGATCGGCCTGCCGGCGTTTGAACGTTTCGTCTTTGAACTCGAACCCAAGGATGCCTTCGGCCAGCACAATCCCCGTCTGATCGAGCGCATCGCACGCGCTGGCCTGCCGGCCGACATGGAGCTCAAGGAAAATTCGGTCGTCGAATTCACCGCGCCCAATGGCGGCGCGTTCGCCGGTTTTCTGCGCGAACTGGACGCCACCCACGCCCTCTTCGATTTCAATCACCCGCTGGCCGGAAAGACCATCCGCTTCGAGGTGGAAATTATCGGAATCATGTGATGCAAATCCTTCTCGCCAATCCTCGCGGCTTCTGCGCCGGCGTCGAGCGCGCCATCGCCATCGTCGAGCGCGCGCTGGAAAAATTCGGCGCGCCCATCTACGTCCGCCACGAAATCGTGCATAACAAATTTGTCTGCGACGATCTTTCTGCCAAGGGCGCGGTGTTCATCAAGGAGCTCGACGAAGCGCCCGCTGGCGGCACCGTGATTTTCAGCGCCCATGGCGTCTCCAAAGCCGTGCGCGACGACGCCGAACGGCGCGGCCTCAAGGTCTTCGATGCCACCTGCCCCTTGGTCACCAAGGTTCATGTCGAAGTCGGCAAGATGCGCAAGGCGGCGCGCGAAGTGGTCATGATCGGCCACAAGGGCCATCCCGAGGTCGAAGGCACGATGGGCCAGAGCGAGGGCGGCATGTACCTGGTCGAAACCGCCGAGGATGTCGGGCGACTTGAGGTGCAGGACCCCGGCCAACTCTCCTTCGTCACCCAGACCACCCTCTCGGTCGATGACGCCCGCGCCGTCATCGAAGCGCTACGCGCCCGTTTCCCGACCATCCAGGGCCCGAAAAAGGACGATATCTGCTACGCCACCCAAAACCGTCAGGACGCCGTCAAGGCCCTGGCCGAACAATGCGACCTGGTCATCGTCGTCGGCAGCCCGAACAGCTCCAATTCGCGGCGCTTGCGGGAAGTGGCCGCGGGGCGCGGGGTCGAAGGCTATCTGGTGGATGAGGCGGATGAAATTGATCCGCTATGGCTGGCCGACAAGGCACGGATCGGGATCACCGCCGGTGCGTCGGCGCCGGAGGTTCTGGTTGGCCAAGTGATTGAGCGAATCCAGGCATTGACCGGCGCCAAGGTGCAACAGTTGCCGGGCGCCGACGAAAACATCTCCTTTGCGTTGCCCAGGGAATTGCTGGCCTGATGCTCGCATTCCGAGCTGGCTGGAATCCAGCCTGATCGACCCCTATCGCCTGTTTCTGATGCTCAAGGACTTGAAAGCTTTGCTGGGCGGCTCGTAGCCAGTCTCTTGACCGTTTGCGGCCCGCTTTCTTCCGTTGGTCGAATGGCGCTATCGGCATTGGACGCCTTTGGCTAGAGTCAGTCTAAGCGCACCGTTGGCCGTTGCGGCCTGGGTGCTTCTTGAGACAGTTCTCTAGCTTGGGAGTCAGGACATCATGAACCAGCGCTTCAGGATCAACGCCATCAAACTGGCCCTCTGTCTGGTTTACCCGGCATTAAGTTTGTCAGCGCTGGCGGATGTTAATTGCGATGACCCGGACAATGCCTTGGAGCCCGATTGCAATAAGCTTATGCCGCCGCAAATAATCCCGGGGACGCCGGCTTATCCGGCTTTGCCGCCAATGCTTGCGCCGGCCGTGAAGCCCAATATTCTGATGTTTATCGATAATTCGGGGAGCATGGGCAGCGCCCCTAACGGCAAAACGGTCACGGCCAGCAATCCAGCCAAAATGACGATTGCTATAAATGTCGCCAAAGAGCTGTTGACGGCCAACCGAAGCCTGAACTGGGGGTTATTTTCCTTTGATTATGGCGGCAACAGCACAAATATCACCAATACTTTCTACAATGAAGGCGGGGTTTTACAGTACCCGGTTGGGCCGATTGACGCTGAATCGGCGGAGGGCCAGGATCGTTTCAAGGCCATCATAAAAACCATCGACGACTTTGTGGCTAAAACGAATACGCCCTTGGCCCAAACCATGATCGAGATGACCCGCTACTGGGCCGGCGAGACGTCGTATAACCTGGGATCGGGGTCTTTATCGACCGCAAACGGGAATGCTGGCGGCAAGACGCTGAATCTGGTTCAAGGGACGGATAATGTGTATAGGTATCAGAGTCCGATCAAGTATCGCTGCCAGAGAAATTTCAATATCTTGATTGGCGATGGCGATCCGACGCAAGATACCCAATTCCCCGGTAATCCTTCTAATGGCAACAACTATTATGTCCCTGGCAATGGAACTGCCATCAAATACGGCGATGGCATAAAGTGGAAGCAGCGAGACGTCGCTGATGGGCCGTTGCTGGACAAAACCTTCAAGGTGTGTCGCGACCTGACGACCACGGATTCCTTCATCGGCTGCGCCGCCAACACCTATTTGGGCGGCGCGGATACGCGAATGGCATTTCTGAACGCTACCTCTCTTGGCAACCCTGTCAACAACGGTGGTTCCGGCGGCCCGGTGCGGGATGCGGCCAAGTATGCCTATATGCGCGATTTCAAGGTGGATGGGATTCATGGTCTCGATGGCGACAACAAGAGCTGGGACGATCCCAATTACTTGAAACAAAACGTCGTTACCTATGCCGTTGGTTTCGGGATGGATGTGAAGTCCCTGGGAGCCGCAGCCTTGGTGGGTGGCGGCAAGTACTACACCGCGGAGAGTCAAAGCCAACTATTGGCCGCTCTCAACAATGCCGTTTCCGAAATCGGCAACATCACTTCCAATGCGGGCGGCGCTGCGACCTCCGGAGCTACCTTCAGCACGGCGGACAAAATGTTCCAGCCGCTTTTCCATCCCACCGGCTGGTATGGCGAATTGCTCTGCTTCAAATTGAATAACCAGGGCAAAGAAATTGGCGCTTGCACGCCCAATGCGGGCGCGGTCTTCCCCGCCCATACGGCCCGGATTATTCAAACGACCAATGGGGCAGGGCAAAAATTCGCCTTTACCACGGCCAACCGTCCCTTGATGAGCGTCCAGCAGCAGAATGCACTGGGGGCGAACGCCACGGAGCAGGACAGGGTTATCAATTTCATTCGCGGTCAGGAGGGCCTCCCGGGCTTCCGGGCTCGTTCCAACGGCCTCCTAGCCGATATCATCGACGGTCAGCCGCTGACCATAGGCCCGCCTAGCGGTTATAGCTTGGACGGTGAGTATTCGACCTTCAAGTCGAACAACAGCAGTCGCGGCATGGTGTTCATCGGCGCCAACGGCGGCATGTTGCATGGCTTTACTACCAATAACATGACGGAGGTTTTCGGCTTCGTGCCTTCTCCCGTGTATCCGCAACTCAAGCAGCTCGCCGATCCCAATTACGGCAGTCCAGCGGCGCCTCACGCCTATCATGTGAACGGCGTGTTGCATCAGCAGGATGTCAAACTGGGCACCACCTGGACGACCCTGCTGGTGGGCGGGCTTGCGCAAGGCGGGCAAGGCTATTTCGCTCTCAATGCCACTAGCACGGCCACTCTGTCTCAGCCCGCTACCGCGATCAAGTGGGAATTCACCGACAAGAACGACCCGGATCTGGGCTATACCTTTGGTTCCCCGATCATTTTCAACGTTCGCACATCGCCAACCGCGGCCGTGCCGGCGGTGCTGCTGGCCAATGGCTACAAGAGTGATTTTCCCGATGGTAATGCCGCCCCCAACAAGTCGGTCTTGTTCATCCTCAATGCCAACGATGGCACACTGCTGAAAAAGATCACTACGCCGTCGGGCTGGGGGCTGTCTTCGCCGTTTGGCGTCGATTATGACCCTGTCGCCGGGACCGATGGCACGCTCGATTATGTCTATGCGGGCGATCAGTCGGGCAGGCTGTGGCGCTTCGATCTGACCTCGCCGATC
>CAZFHE010000148.1:0-3700 GCA_964518615.1 uncultured Dechloromonas sp.
GGGCATGACGAGCGCGAGCAGACCCTCAACCAGCTTTTAGTGGAGATGGACGGCTTTGGTAACAACGAGGGCGTCATCGTCATGGCGGCCACCAACCGCCCGGATATCCTGGACCCGGCGCTCTTGCGCCCGGGCCGCTTCGACCGCCAGGTGGTCGTGCCGCTGCCGGATATCCGGGGCCGCGAGGAAATTATCAAGGTGCATATGCGCAAGGTGCCCATCGCCGCGGACGTCAAGGCCGACGTCATCGCGCGCGGCACGCCGGGTTTCTCCGGCGCGGATCTCGCCAATCTGGTCAATGAAGCGGCCTTGTTCGCCGCGCGCCGCAACAAGCGCCTCGTCGATATGGACGACTTCGAGATGGCCAAGGACAAGATCATGATGGGCGCGGAGCGCCGCAGCATGGTCATGACCGAGGAAGAAAAGCTGAACACGGCCTATCACGAATCCGGGCATGCCGTGATCGCCAAGCTGGTGCCGAAATCCGACCCGGTGCATAAGGTCACCATCATTCCGCGCGGCCGCGCCCTGGGCCTGACCATGCAGTTGCCGGAGCAGGATCGCTACGCCTATGACAAGCAGTATCTGCTGTCCCGCATCGCCGTGCTGTTCGGCGGCCGGATTGCCGAGGAACTGTTCATGAACCAGATGACCACCGGCGCGTCGAACGATTTCGAGCGGGCGACGGCGATGGCGCGCGACATGGTGACGCGCTATGGCATGTCCGACCTGGGCGTCATGGTCTATAGCGAAAATGAAGGCGAGGTTTTCCTTGGCCGTTCGGTGACCCAGCACAAGAATGTTTCGGAAGCGACCATGCAGAAGGTCGATGCCGAAATTGGCAAAATCATCGACGCGCAATATGCGCTGGCCAGGAAGCTCCTCGAAGAGAACCGCGACAAGGTCGAGGCGATGACCCAGGCGCTGCTCGAATGGGAAACCATTGATGCCGAGCAGATCGAGGACATCATGACCGGCAAGCCGCCGCGCCCGCCCAAGCCCAGCGCGAGCGTCTCTCCATCGTCGCCGGACGATGCGCCCGACGCCGAGCCCAGCGTCGCCGCGCCGGCCTGATTCAACCGCAACCGGCCGGGGGCAGACCCCGGCCTTTTCGTTTTAGCCTCATGCGTTTTCTCCATTGCGGTCCCTACCGGCTGTCCTTGCAGCGCCCGCTGGTCATGGGCATCGTCAATCTGACTCCCGATTCCTTTTCCGGCGACGGCCTCACTGGCGATGTCGAGCGAGCCATCGCCCATGCCCGCGCGCAGTTCGAGGCTGGCGCGGATCTGCTCGATCTGGGCGCGGAATCCTCGCGCCCTGGCGCGATGCCGACGCCAGCGGGCGAAGAACTGCGGCGTTTGCTGCCGGTGCTCGAAGAAGTCACGACCTGGGGGCTGCCCATTTCGGTCGATACCTACAAGCCCGCCGTGATGCGCGCGGCGCTGGCGGCTGGCGCTTCGATGATCAATGACATCACCGGCATGCGAGCGCCCGAGGCGCTGGCGGCGGTGGCCCATAGCGATTGCGCCGTGTGCCTGATGCACATGCAGGGCGAGCCTTGCAGCATGCAACAGGCCCCGGCCTATGGCGATGTCGTCGGCGAGGTTCGCGCCTTTCTCGCGGCGGCCATCGAGCGCTGCCGCAAGGCCGGCATGGGCGATGAGCGCTTGCTGCTCGATCCGGGTTTCGGTTTTGGCAAGTCGCTCGAACACAATATGAGCCTGTTTCGCCGCCTGGCGGAAACGGCGGTCGATGATTTACCGCTGCTGGTTGGCGTATCGCGCAAGTCCATGCTGGGGGCCTTGACGGGCCGGCCGGTCGGTGAGCGCCTGCCGGCCAGCGTCGTGGCGGCCGTGCTGGCCGCGAACCAGGGCGCGCGGATGCTGCGCGTGCATGATGTCGCCGCGACCCGCGACGGTCTGGCCGTCTGGGCGGCGATTCAATAGGGAGACTTTCGATGAGCAGAAAATATTTCGGCACCGACGGCGTGCGCGGACGGGTGGGCGAAGCGCCGATCACGCCGGATTTCGTCATGCGCTTGGGGCATGCCGCCGGCCGGGTGCTGCTTGGCCGATACCCGATGCCGGCCGGCGAGCGGCCCCAGGTGCTGATCGGCAAGGACACCCGGCTCTCCGGCTACATGCTCGAATCGGCGCTCGAAGCCGGTTTTTCGGCCGCTGGCGTCGATGTCAGCCTGGTCGGGCCGCTGCCGACGCCGGCGGTCGCCTACCTGACGCGGGCCTGGCGCTTGCAGGCCGGCATCGTCATTTCCGCCTCGCACAATCCATATTACGACAACGGAATCAAGTTTTTTTCCGCTCAAGGGACGAAATTGCCCGATGAGGTCGAAGCGGCGATCGAGGCCGAAATTGATCAGCCCATCAGCTGCGTGCCGGCCGCCGAGCTGGGACGGGTGCGCCGCATCGAGGATGCGCGCGGCCGTTACATCGAATTTTGCAAAAGCACCTTCCCCAACGATCTCGATCTGCGCGGCCTGAAAATGGTCGTCGATTGCGCCCATGGCGCGGCCTATCACACGGCCCCCGCCGTGTTTCACGAACTCGGCGCCGAGGTCGTCGCCATCGGCGTGCAGCCCAACGGCCTCAACATCAACGACGGCGTCGGGGCCACCGCGCCACGGGCGCTGGCAGAGGCGGTCGTCGCCCACGGCGCCGATCTTGGCGTGGCGCTCGATGGCGATGCCGACCGCATTCAGATGGTCGATGCCGAAGGCAATCTGTACGACGGCGACCAGTTGCTCTACGCCATTATCAAGAGCCGCTCCCGGCTCTCGCCGATCAAGGGCGTGGCCGGAACCCTGATGAGCAATCTCGCGCTGGAGCGCGCGCTGGCCCGAATGAACATACCTTTTGGCCGGGCGGCGGTCGGCGATCGCTATGTGCTCGAAATGCTGACCGAAAAAGGCTGGCTGTACGGCGGCGAGAATTCCGGCCATATCCTCGCGCTGGATCGCCATACCACGGGCGATGGCACGATTGCCGCGTTGCAGGTGCTGGCCGCGCTGCGCGAAGCCGGGGGCGATCTTCGCTCGCTGTTGGGAGAGCTGGTCCTCTATCCGCAGAAACTGATCAATGTGCCGATCAGGAAAGACTTCCCCTGGAAAACCGATGCGCGCATCGGAGCCGGGCTCTCAAAAGTGGAAGCGCGGATGAATGGCCGGGGCCGGGTATTGCTGCGCGCTTCCGGGACCGAGCCGCTGCTGCGCGTGATGGTGGAGGGCGAGGACGCTGCCGAGGTCGCGGCCATGGCCGAGCAATTGGCCCAGGTCATCCGCGAAGCGGTCGGCGGATAGTGCGTATCGGCCAGCGCCAGCCTTGACCGGCGGCGCGCGCCATCGCTATAATCGTTGGGTTTTTCGCCAACCGAATGGACGGTCACATGCGTAATAAGCTCGTTGCCGGAAACTGGAAAATGCACGGCAGTCTTTCGCGGAATGCGGCATTGCTGGGGCCCATTCGGGCGGAGGCCGAAAACCTGGCGTGTGAAGTCGTCGTCTGTGCGCCCTTTCCTTATCTCGGTCAGTTGCAGTCATTGCTGACCGGCTCGAAAGTGGCCTGGGGGGCGCAGACGCTGAGCGAGCATGCCGAGGGCGCCTATACCGGCGAGGTGTCGGGCGCGATGCTCCGCGAGTTGGGTTGCGGCTACGCGCTGGTCGGGCATTCCGAGCGGCGCAGCCTGT
>CAZFHE010000149.1:0-5577 GCA_964518615.1 uncultured Dechloromonas sp.
GCCGAATCCTCGACCGTCGAGCCATAGTGGTAGCGCACCTGCGCCCAGCCGGTGATGCCCGGCTTGACGCTGTGGCGCACGGCGTAGAAGGGAATTTCCCGGGTTAGCCGATCAACGAAGAAGGGGCGTTCGGGGCGCGGGCCGACCAGACTCATGTCGCCCTTGAGCACGTTGAGCAATTGCGGCAATTCGTCGATACGGAGCTTTCTTATGATCTTGCCGACGCGCGTTACCCGGTCATCGTGTTTGCTGGCCCAGACCGGCTTGCCGTCCTTTTCGGCATCGCGGCGCATGCTGCGGAATTTGATGACCTTGAATAGATGGCCATTGAGACCGACGCGCTCCTGGCAATAGAAGACCGGCAAACCGTTTTCGACGATGATGGCCAAGGCAGTGATCAGCATGATCGGCAGGGTCAAGAGAATCAGGGTGGTCGCGCAGACAATATCGAATACCCGCTTGACGAGGGTGCGCAGCGCGCCCTGGTCGAAGCCGTCGCCAAAGATCAACCAGCCGGCGTACAAGGATTCGAGGCGGATCTGGCCGAGCGTCTGTTCAAAATGACTGGCGAGATCAAGGACGCGGATGCCCTGCAATTTGCAGTCGAGCAATTCCTGCAAGGGCATGGCGCCGCCGCGGCGCTCGGTCAGGGCAATGACGATCTCGTCAGCCTTCAGGGCCAGCGCCGTGTTGGTCAGCGAGCGGTTGGGGGTAATCACCGCATCGCTTGGGACCGCCGGATGCGTTTCGCTGGGGGCGGGGAAAAAACCGATGATTTCCGCCGACAGATCGGATTTGTTCAGCGCCTGTTTGACGGCCAGCGCCCGCTGGCCGATGCCGTAGACCATGATGCGGCGGGTCAGGATGCCGGCGGTCGAGGCCTGGGTGGCCGTGACGCGGGTAATCAGCATGCCGAACATCGCCGACATGGCGGACAACTGCGCGAATTCGCGGCTGATGCCGGTCAGCGGCAGCAGGGCATAAATGCCGTAGGCAACCGGAACGGCGACGTAGAGGGAAAGTACCGCCCGGGCCCGCGTTTCCATCGGCGTGCGGTTGCCCAGGCGGCGGTAGAAACCGAGCCAGGCATTGATCACCAGCATCGAGGCCGCCAGCAACACGGCGAATAGCAGAACCTGCTTGTGATCGACCGGCAGCCCGCTATGCACCCACATCATGGCGATCACGATGCCGACGATCACGAACGAGAAATCGAACAGCATCTGCGCCAGTGAGCGCCAGCGTATCCAGTGATTGAACACCTTGAACATCATCAGCCCTCGTTCCTTGTCAAGCCAGGGGCAGGCTCGGAGCATCCGGCCCTTGGAGACGCGCTTGCCCGAAAGTTTCGGAACAAAACCGCCGGACAGCTTGCTGTTGCATCCGGTGTGCTCCTGTATTGCACATATTCTAGGAAGCGACGCGAATCCTGCCTGTGCAGTATTTCACGAAGCCTGCCAGCTTGCGGCGAGGGTTTCTCGGGAGGCATGCGGGCCGCGCCGAAACGTCGAGAGCGACATGCCGAGGCAGGCATCGGCCGAGAAGAAGGGGGAGTTGCCCCGAGAGTCAAGCATTTCATTTTGACTGGATGGCTATGATGATTGTCGTTGAGGCCAGCGGAGCGCCGAGTATAGCTTGCGTAGGAAAAATGCTTTAGGGATTCTCAGGGTAGCCCGGCAGATTTGAGCGGATTGTCATTAAGAAGATGAAAAACAGGCGATTTTCGATCATCGGACGTGAAATTCCTGGGTTTTGCCCTGCATTTTCCATTTCAAGGACACCCTCGCGCCCAACGAAGGGCAACAAGCGCAAGCGTGCCAGCCACAGATTGGCCAACGCGAACAACTGCGCTTTCCAGTCTGCTATCTGGTTCGGATGCACATCAAACTGCTGCGTCAATTCAGTCAGCGTCGTGTCTTCTCCTGACCCACGAGGATCTGGAGCACGCGACCCTGTTCCTCGCCTGAGGAAGGGGTTATACCAATACCTCGAACACCGCTGGGTGCCCGAGAAAGGCTTGCGGGCTGGCGCTGGCGCCATAGGCGCCGCTCTGGAAAATGACGACCAGATCGCCGGGCCGGGCTGCCGGCAGGTCCATGCGCTCGGCCAGGAGATCGAGCGGGGTGCATAGCGGGCCGACGATCGAGACCGTTTCACGCTGGATTTCATGCGCTGTCGCCGCCATCCGGTTGCCGATGGCGACCGGGTAATTCTTGCGGATCACCTGGCCGAAATTGCCGGAGGCCGACAGATGATGGTTCAGCCCGCCGTCGACGACAAGAAACACTTGGCCGCGCGACAGTTTGCGGTCGATGATCCGCGTCACGTAAATCCCGGCTTCGCCAACGAGATAGCGGCCCAGTTCGATGACCAGTTCGGCGGTGGGCATCTCGGCGGCGCTGCGGGCCGCCAGCTCGGCCAGATTGGCCCCGATCGGTGCGAGATCCAGGCGCTGCTCGCCAGGGAAATAGGGAATGCCGAATCCGCCGCCGAGATTGAGAAAACGCACCGGGGCCGGCGCGTGCTCGGCCAGACGCCGGGCCAGCGCCCAGGATTTCTGCTGGGCTTCGCAAATGGCGTCGGCTTTCAGATTCTGCGAGCCGGCAAAGAGGTGAAAGCCCTCGAATTGCAGGCCAGCGGCGGCGATGTCGCCCAAGAGCCGCGGCACGTCCTCGGCATCGACGCCGAATTGCTTGGCTCCGCCGCCCATCTTCATGCCCGAGCCTTTCAACTCGAAATCCGGATTGACCCGCACGGCAACCCGTGCCGGAAGGCCCAGTTCGGCCGAAATGGCCGCCAGCGCGCCGATTTCCCGGAAGGATTCGAGATTGACCAGAACGCCGGCCGCCACCGCCTGACGCAATTCGCCATCGCGTTTTCCCGGGCCGGCAAAGCTGATTTCATGCGGATCGGCCCCGGCGTCGAGGGCGATTTTCAATTCGCCGCCCGAGGCCACGTCGATGCCATCGACCAGGCCGGCCATCAGGCCAACCACGGCCGGCATCGGATTGGCCTTCATGGCGTAGTGCAGCTTGAGCGTCGCCGGCAGGGCCGAGCGCAATTCGGCCACGCGGGCGGCCATCAAGGCGCGGTCGTAAGCGTAAAACGGCGTTTGCCCGACGCGCGCCGCCAGGCGTTCGAGCGGCAGGCCGCCGATCAGGAGTTGCCCGCCAGCGACGGCGAACTGGCTCATCGGAGCATGGACGGGCAGGGGGCGTGCTGCGGGGGGAGACATCGTTGGGTTCTCGCAAACAGGGACGGGCGGGGCCGACGGTCAGCATTGCGTCATGATGAATGGCGGACAGTGTATCGCCTTTCCCGAGGGCTTGTCCCATCCGCGCGCGGCCATTGGCGGCGATCAGAGGGGAGGGCGAACGTCCGCTGGAATCTCATCCGCGATGACAACGGGTCGGTCGAAAGGGCGCGAGTCCGCCGTCTCCCGGATAGAGATTTCGACTTGAGATTCGATTGCCCTGCTGCTTGCAGATGCGTAGAATCGCGCGCTTCTTCAACTGCGGAGTTCCCACGTGGGCGCTTGTTCGAGTGACAGTCGTCGGCCGGTTCCAGTGACCGGCATCCCCTCGGCAAGATAACGCGCAGGCTTTCCTGCCGCTATCTCGCTGAACACGAGAGGCGGCAACAGGTCGTGGCATTTCGCCGCGCACTATCTTCCTCAAAGACAAAGAATGGCTGGCCGCCTTGGGGCGGTCGACCGCGAACATCGCTTGCCCTCGATGGTTTGTCATGTGCATTGGCTGCGCTGCACCGTGGCGGGCCGTGCCTGTGTCAAGTTTTCGCCTCGATTCAATAGGAGAAGGCTGTGCGCATCGCCTCTATTCAATACCCTGGCCGCTTTGGCGCGGCCCTGCTCGGCGCGGCCCTGTCGATGGCCCATGTGACCCATGAGGCCCACGCGGCGCGCCCGATGATGACCGATGATGCCCGCGTCACCGATGCCAAGGCCTGCCAGCTCGAAACCTGGGTCATGCGCTATCCGGGCAGAACCGAAACCTGGGCGCTTCCCGCCTGCAATTTCACCGGCAATCTGGAACTGACCCTGGGTGGCGCCATGGCCCGTGAAGCGGGTCATGTCCGGACGACCGATGTCGTGGCGCAGGGCAAGACCCTGTTCAGGACGATGGAGCCAAACGGCTGGGGCCTCGGCCTGGCCGCGGGCACGGCAGGCCATCCTCAAGCTGAGGCCCGCGACTGGTATGCCTATGTGCCGGCCAGCTTCTCGTTCAACAACGATGCCCTGGTGCTTCATACCAACCTGGGCTGGCAGCGCGAAGGCGAAACCCGGCGCGACCGTCTGACCTGGGGCCTGGGCAGCGAAACCCGGCTTGCCGAGCGCACCTGGCTGATCGCCGAGGTCTTTGGACAAAATCAGGGCAAGCCTTTTCATCAACTCGGCCTGCGTCATTGGCTGGTTCCGGATCGCGTCCAGATCGACGCGACCTACGGCAATCGCAATGGCAGCGCGGGCGAAGAGCGATGGTTTTCCATCGGTTTACGCCTGCTTTCGCTGCCCTTTCTGCCCTAGGGCCGGATGAACCAAGGCGCGGCCACCGGCCTGAGCAGGCGGGTCAGCCGGCGTTGATGGCCACCCACTCGGTCGCCAGCGTCTTGCGGTCGATCTTGCCGTTGGGATTACGCGGCAGCGGCCCGTCGCGGACCTCGATGCCGGCCGGCACCATATAGGCCGGCATGCGCAGGCGGCATTCGGCGAGCAATTCGGCGACATCGAGCGCGCCGCCGACCGGCGGGGTGGCGATGACCTGGATGGCCTGGCCGAGGCGGTCGTCATCGACGCCGAAAGCGACGCATTCGCCGACCATCTTGGTGGCGTAGAGAATTTCCTCGACCTCGGTCGGGCTGACGCGGTAGCCGGAGGTTTTCATCATCTCGTCGCGACGGCCGATGAAATAGAGGAAACCGTCCTCGTCCATTCTGACCGTATCGCCCGAGAAGACGGCGATTTCCGGCAGCACCAGCCCGGCTTCGCGGCCCGGGGCGTGTGCCGGCAGCGGCTTGTAGCGCTCGGCGGTCTTTTCGGGATCGTTCCAGTAACCCATGCCGACCAGCGCCCCGCGATGCACCAGTTCGCCCGGCTCGTTGGGCGCACAGGGCGAGCCGTCCTCGCGCAGCACCAGAATTTCGGCATTGGGAATGGCCTTGCCGATCGAGTCGGGGCGGCGGTCGACCTCGGCGGGGGGCAGGTAGGTCGAGCGGAAAGCCTCGGTCAGGCCGTACATCAGGAAGGGTTTGCTCTGCGGCAGGTGGCGGCGCAGCGCATCGAGCGTCTCGCGCGGCATGCGCCCGCCCGTGTTGGCGAAATAGCGCAGATGCTCGCTGACCGATTCCGGCCAGGTGAGTTGGGTCAACTGGATATACAGCGGCGGCACCGCCGTCAGGCCGGTGACCTTCTCGCGCTCGATGGCCTTGATGACGTCGCGCGGCAGCAGGTAATTGAGCAGCACGACCCGCGCGCCGACATGAAAAGCCGTCGTCAATTGGCTGAAACCGGCGTCGAAGGACAGCGGCAGGGCGGCTAGCAGGGTGTCGCCGGCATGGTTT
>CAZFHE010000150.1:0-5112 GCA_964518615.1 uncultured Dechloromonas sp.
AAATCGAGCAGCAGCAACCAGAAACGCCGGCCCTCTTCACCCGGGTAGGCGCGGATCAGCGTTTCCAGCAGCGAGCGGGCCGCGCTTTCCTGGCCATTGGCGTACAACACGACGACGTGTTCCACATCGCCCTGAACCGGATCGGCATCCTGATCGACGTCGATGCCCATGACGCTGGATTCGGCAAAGTCAGCGTCGTCAAAATCGTCCTTGACGAGCGTGGGATCAATGACGCTGCGGGTCGGAATCGCTGGCTTGGCCGCCGGACTCGCGCCCTTGGCGGCCGGGGCGCTGACCCCCTGCGGCTGGCTGCTGGCAAATTCAAGATCCGGCAGAGGGGTCGCCAGGGACGCCGGCGCCTCTTCTTCCGGCTCGCTCGGCGGCACGGACTCGGATGCCTGAGCGCGGGGCTTGGCGGCCTGACGCTCCGGCATTTTCTGGGGCGGCTTCTTGAAAAACGAAAAAATCATAAACACTCCGCAGGCAGAAAGGCTGTTTTAGCACGCCCTTTCACATCATGCAATCAACAGGCCCGCCAAGACCAGCAACAGGGCCAGGACTGGCCCGAAAGGCTGATCGAAATACAAGGCCAGAGCAAAGGCCGCGCCATAGGCGAGAACGCCGCCCATCACAGCCCAGGCCAGCGTCTGCCGCCAGCCGCGGGCGCGGCGAAAAGCCAGCCACGGAGGCACGAAAAGGAGCGCGAAGCTGGCCATCACCCCCAGGCTCATGGTCGCCAGCGCCAGCAGCAAGGCCGCCAAGAGATCGAAGCCGAGCCCAACCGGCCACGCGGCCAGACCGCGCAGACGAAAGAGGTCGGGATAGAGGCGGGACAGCAACAGACGGCGGGACAGCCAGCGCAATCCCGCCACCGCCGCCAGAGCGCTGGCCGCGACCCAGGACAGCCGGGCGCTGTCGGAAAAATACAATTGGCCATCGAACAGCGCATGGGCCAGGCGCTCGGCCAGCGGCTGATTGGCCGCCAGCAATACGGCCACCGACCAGCCGCCCAGGAGTAGCAGCGCTTGGCTTGCGCCGCCGGACAGGCGAAGCGCGGCAAACTGCCGGCCAATGCCGGCCAGGGCTGCCGCCGCGAGGCCGCCAAGCGTTGGCGGCAGGCCGGCGACCAAGGCCGCCAGCGCCCCGCCGGCGGCGACATGGGCATAGGCCAGGGCCGCCAGCCATTCATCGCGCAGGCGAAGATAGCAGCCGATCAGGGGCAGCGCCGCAGCCAGCGCCAGGCCGGTCAAAAAGGGGACGAGAAACAGATCAAAGCCCATCCGCGGCCTCCAGAAGCAAGCTGCGATGGCACAGCCCTGCGACGAAGTCGGCGTCGTGACTGACAATCAGGATGCCGACGCCCGCGGCGGCGCGCTGCCGCAGGGCTTGGGCAAGATGGCGCACGCCGGCGGCATCGAGGTTATTGGTCGGTTCATCGAGCAGCAAAAGGTCGGCCGGCACGGCGATGGCCGCCCACAGCGCCAGATAATGACGCTGACCGCCGGACAGCCGGTCGAGACGCTCGCCGAGGCGGCCTTCCAGCCAGGGCGGCAGACCCTCCGGCAAGGCGCCGGTAAGGCGCAGCAGATCGTGGCCGGACAGCGGCAGACCGTCGACCGGCGGCAAGTGTTGGGCTTGCAGCGCCAGGCGCAGGCCCGGCGCGATCGTCAGCCGCCCGGAAAAAATTTTCGCCCCGCCGCCGACGGCCGACAGCAGCGTGCTCTTACCGACGCCATTGGGGCCGGTCAGGCCGACGATTTCGCCGCGGGCCACCTGCAAATCGAGGGCCGGCGTGGCCGGCTCCGACCAGCCGGCCACCAGCGCTTCAGCCCGCAGCAGGACGCTCATCGCAAGGCCTGTAACAAGCGCTGCAAGCTGTCGTCGTAGAGGGCGAACAAATCGCCCGCCGCCGGCGTGCCGCCGACCGTATAGGGCAGCAGCACGACCGGCAGGCCGCTGCGCCCCGCGATCCATTGGCTCGCTTTGTCGCTGTTGTAGGCCGCAACGAGCACCATTTTCGCCGGTTGGGCCTGCAAGCGGGTCAAGAGCGCGGTGAGATGGCCGCTGGTCGGCTCGATGCCGGGCTTGGGTTCGAGCAGGCCGACTTCGCGCATGCCCAGCCAGTGGATCAGATAGGCGAAGGACTGGTGATGCGCCAGCACCGGCACGCCCTTGAGCGGCGCCGCCTGTTTTTCCCAACGGTCGATGGCGGCCTGCCAGCGTTCGGCGAAAGCGCGGAAACCCGCCTGATAATCGGCCGCCCGGGCGGCATCCAGCTCGCCCATACGGATCGCCAGCACTTCGCCGACCTTCAGCACATTGGCGGGGTCGAGATGCAGGTGGGGATTGCCGGCGGCATGAACATCCCCCCGAGCGCGATCGAGCGCAGCCGGAACATCGCGCAGGCGGACCACGGCGGCGGCCTCGAAATAGCCGGGCTGGCCGCTCTGGATCGCGCCATTGCCGGAATCGCGCCGAACCAGCGGCAGCCAGCCGGCCTCCAGGTCGGCCCCGGTGGCGACCAGCAGATCGGCGCGCCGGGCCTGGGCCAGCAGCGATGGCCGGGCCTCGATGCGGTGCGGGTCTTGCAAGGCATGGGTGGCGGTATAGACGCTGACATGGGGGCCGCCGATTTCCTTGACCAGCGCGCCCCATTCCGGAACCGTGGCGAATACGCGCAAATCAGCCCAAGCCAGCCAGGGGGCCGCGGCCAGGAGGCACAAGCACAGCATTTTTTTCATCGCCCGTCTCCTAGAATGCATGCCCGCCATGAGCGCCGAGGCTCATCACGTATTGCAGCGTCCATTGCCTATCGGTCAGCCCCTGCATCGACTTGTCGTGAGCGTATTGCAAACGCAGCCGGGAGTATTCGCTCCAACGGTAGTCGAGCATCGCCGTCGCCTTTTTCGGGCGGTAGCTATCGACCTCCAGATTGGCGGCATTGACGCCGAAATGGCGAGAACCGCTGTCCAGTCGTTCATAGCGCAAACCGGCGCGCCAGCGCGGCATGAACTGATAGACGCTCTGGGCATACCAGCCGGACTGGCGCGTGCGGTAATCGCTGACAACGCGCTCGCCAGCCGCCAGCGGATCGCAGGCATTGCCCGCCCCGCTCTCGTCGTAGCAATCGAGACGGCCTTTTTCACGGCGCTGGAAATATTCCGCCTGGAACTTGAAATTGCGCTCGCCAGGATTGCCGTTCGGCGCCCATTTCCAGACAAAATCGGCGATCCAGGTCGTCGAGCGGCCGGAGAAAGCACCGCTCGCATCCAGGCCATTGATATCCTCGAAACGCGATTCTCGATCAGCGGCCCGGGTGCGCAGGTAGGAAAGACCGGCCCGCCAGCTGTGCTCGACGCCCACATCGTCGCCGATATGGGCGAAAACCGCGCCCGCGCCCGCGCCATTCTTGTTGCGCTCGCTACCCGGAAAATCGGCCCCGCGCCCGAGTTCCGCGCCGAATTCGAGGAATATCGGCGTCGGCGCCAGCCACTTCAATTGCAGGCCATCTTGCTTGTATCTGGCCTCCTCGCCGAACAACGCCTGGTACATCAGCGGCGCGTCGGCGAAATCCCACATATGCGGATGCTGCTCGTTGAGATAACCGATGCCGGAGCGCAAGCGGCCGCCCTTCAGGCCGATGCCATGGCCGATGGCCAGCGACTGGAACCAGGCCTCCTCGACCTCGGCATCGCCATCCCGCATCGCGATAATGGCCTGACCGCGCCAGTAGGGGTCGATGTTGGCGGCCAGCACCAGCTCGCTATGCTCGACCGAGAACCCGCGCCGGCTCACGCCATCTATGCCCTCGCCGTGACCGTGGCCGGCGCTCGACACAAAGCCGGTGATGCCGCGCTCCTCGAGCTTCTTCATATTCTTGTATTGGCCCTGGAGGATCAGCGACACCTCCGGGTTGAATCCGCTGGCCGGCGAAGCCGCCGAACGAGGCTCGGGCGAGGGCGTAGGCGCTTTTGCGGCACTGGCCTTTTCAGCGGACTGCACGCGAGCCTCAAGGGCGACGATGCGCTGCTCGTAGGCGCTCCTCAATTGCTCGATTTCGGCGCGCAGCGCCTTCAATTCCGCATCGCTGGCCGCAGCCGGCAAGGAAGCGAGGACGCCGGCCACGGCCAGCGCCCCGGATGATGAACGAATCATCTGAAATTCTCCGGAAAAACAGGGAAAACGCCCCTTCTGGAGCGCATTGGGATGAGTTTTTGCTCCCCTCGACCCGGTGTGGCCGAGGGGCCGGGAAGCGCAGCAGGGCTACGCTCGCCCGGTCAATCCGTCTCTGTTTTCCGGCGGCGCGCGGATGGCGTGCGCCGTGCTGACTCGCCGCGAGGGTTCGGCCGAGCTCAGGCATTTCTGTGAAACATCTGTCGCGACAGGCGGGGGCGCGCTGAGCGCCGTCGCCATCGCGCCCCCCTGCAAACCGCCCAGGGCCAGGCATTGCGGACAATCGGCGGTATGGCCGTCCGCCGTGGCGCTCAAGCTATCGAGCGGCCGATGTTCCAGCGCGTGCGTCTGCGCCAGATGCTGCGCGAACAAGAGCAGCAGCGCGAGCGCACAGACCCGCCAGAAGCGGGCCGTGATCGGCTCCGGGCGAAAACCCGGAACCTCGTCGTCAATCAAGCGCCTGAACATGAAAAAACCCCGGCAACCTTGCGGCGACCGGGGTCAATTTCCGGAGCAAGGACTCAGGAACCCAGGCCCTTGCGGTTACGGGCGTGGCATTCGGCGGCATAGATGACCTTGAACAAGGTCTTGCCATCGCCCTTGAACAGGCGCTTGCTGGACTTGGAAACGCAGCGGCGCTCCAGGGAAGAACGACGGGTACGGTTGATGGCCATGACTAACTCCTTGATTCCGGCAATTTTTTGAAACCGTTAATGTTAGGCGCTATGCCGCCAAAAATCAATGCGCCAAGCGCTGACAACACGCCAACGGCGTATGGCCGCAGGCCAAGCCAAGGACTATCGCATGCACGCCGACGCGGAAAAACGCCCCCATCCCAACCTTCCCCCGCGCTCGGGGAAGGCCGTGCCGCCAGGGTGATCGCATGGACGCCCGATTCAGGCTTGGCCGAAAAACTGCGACGCCTTTGGGCCCCATGTG
>CAZFHE010000151.1:0-8406 GCA_964518615.1 uncultured Dechloromonas sp.
CGACAATGCCCTATCCAAGGTGCAAGGACTGGGGGCCGGCGAAACGGTGACCGAGCGCTTCGGCTATCTCGCAAGCAACGGGGCGGCGAATAGCCAGGGCGAACTGACCGTGACCATCCACGGCGTCAATGACGCGCCGGAACTCGCCAAGCCGCTGGCCGATGTCGAGCTTGTCAAGGGGCAATCCTTCTCCTGGCAAATTCCCGACGGCAGTTTCACCGACCGGGATACCAACGACACCCTGAGCTATACTGCCACGCTGAACAACGGCAAGCCCCTGCCGGACTGGCTCGTCTTCGATGCCGACACCCAAACCTTCAGCGGCGCGCTGCCCGCCAATCTTTCCAGCACCACCCAGGTCTGCGTGACGGTCAGCGATGGCCAGGGGGCCAGCGTGTCGGATGTCTTCAAGATCAGCATCAGTAACGGCAACAACGGCAATGGAAACAGCAACAATGCCGCCAAGCAGCAGGGCAACGAAGGCGTCGGCAATGGCGAGGACGGGCCGCCGCCCGGACACGCGACCAATCAGAACGACGGCCCGGGCACGGCCCCGGGGCAGCCGGGCAACAAGGGCAAGAAGAGCGAAGACGATTCGCTAACAAGTTTCCTGGACAGTTTCGGTGATAGCACTCAAGCCATCGCCTATGTCAATTGGGCGGACCTGGAAGGCAGCGACTACGCTCAATGGGGCGAAGACGCCAATTCCACCGGCGAGACGGCCGACTTCGCCCGCTGCTGGGCGGCGCTGACCGAGGCCTTGAACCGGCTCGACGCCGAACGCCAGGCCGCGCCCGGCTGGAACGTGAACTGGGGCGCGGGCCCCACGGGCCTTGCCGGCTTGCTACAAGGGGGCCAGATGACCGGGAGCGGCGTGGATGCCATTTCACTCGCCGCCGGCGGTAACCAGCTCAAGGGCTTCGCCGGGTTGAATGAGGGGTTGGATAAACTCTGAATGTGACGATTCAAGCCAGTATCCCCAACCGGCCTTCGGGCCGGTTGGGGGCAGAGCAATTTTGATTCAACCCGCTCCAAAGGAGCCAAGCGCCGCCACGCCCCGGGCGGGTATGCGCTCTGGGCAATCGGCGCACATGCTTTCCAAAAACGGAATTATTCCGGTAGCGGCTCGAAGAGCGCGATCAGGTCGTCGTTGCCGAATTTGAGTTCGACGCCGCGATCCTCGGAGAGAATGCCGGCGGCCAGTTCGGCCTTGCGCTCTTGCAGGGCGAGAATTTTTTCCTCGATGCTGCCGCCCACGATCAGTTTGTAGACAAAGACGGGCTTGTCCTGGCCGAGGCGGTGGGCGCGGTCGGTGGCCTGATTTTCGACCGCCGGGTTCCACCACGGGTCGTAATGAATCACGGTGTCGGCGGCGGTCAGGTTGAGGCCGACGCCGCCGGCCTTGAGACTGATCAGGAAGACCGGCGCTTCGCCCTCCTGGAAGCGACGGATGGGCGTTTCGCGATCGACGGTGTCGCCGGTCAGCGTGACATAGGGGATGCCGGCTTCGTCGAGATCCTGCTCGATCAGGGCCAGCATGCTGGTGAATTGCGAAAAGACCAGAATGCGCCGGCCCTCGTCTACCAGTTCCGGCAGCATGGCCATCAGGAGATCGAGCTTGGCCCGCTCCTTGACCCGCTTGGCCGCCTGCCCCCGCACCAGACGCGGGTCGCAGCAGACCTGGCGCAGTTTCAACAGGGCGTCGAGGATCACGATCTGGCTGCGGGCAAAACCCTTCTGGGCGATTTCGTCGCGCACCTTGGCGTCCATTGCCGCGCGCACCGTCTCGTAGAGATCGCGCTGGCCGCCTTCGAGCTCGACGCTGCGAACGATGATGGTTTTGGGCGGCAATTCCTCGGCCACGTCCTCTTTCTTGCGGCGCAGGATGAAGGGCCGGATGCGCCGGGCCAGCAACTGGCGGCGCTCGGTATCGCCCTGCTTCTCGATGGGCGTGCGCCAATGGCGGGTGAATTGCTTGGCGGCGCCGAGAAAGCCGGGCAGCAGAAAGTCGAACTGACTCCACAATTCGCCCAGATGATTTTCCAGGGGCGTGCCGGTCAGGCACAGGCGATGGCGCGCGTCGATGCGGCGCACCGCCTCGGCGCTGCGGCTCTGGGCATTCTTGACCGTTTGCGCCTCGTCGAGAATCAGCAGGTGGTAACGGAACTGCATCAGTTCGTCGGCATCGCGCCACAGGAGCGGATAGGTGGTCAGCACCACGTCATGCGCCGGAATGTCGGCAAAACGGCTCTTGCGCTCCGGGCCGTGCAGGGACAGGACGCGCAGGCCGGAGGCAAAGCGCGCCGCCTCGTTCTTCCAGTTGAAAATCAGCGAGGTCGGCAAAATGATCAGCGCCGGCCGGTCGAGTCGGCCGCCTTCCTTTTCCAGCAGCAGGTGGGCCAGGGTCTGGGCGGTCTTGCCCAGGCCCATGTCGTCGGCCAGGATGCCGGAGAGATGATGCTCCCGCAGGAATTGCAGCCAGGCCAGGCCCTCCTTCTGGTAGGGGCGCAGGGAGAGCGAGAAGCCGGCCGGCGGCTCGATGTCGGCAATGCCCTGGGCCGCTTGCAGGCGCTCGGCCAGGGCCAGGATGTCGCCTTGTCCGCGAAACTGCCAGCGGCTGACATTGTTGAGTTCGGCGAGGCGCGGCGCATCGAAGCGCGACAGGCGCAAGGTTTCGCCGCCGGAAAAACCGTCGAACAGGTCGATCAGCGTCGCCGCCAGGGGCTTGATGCGCCCGGCGGACACGCGCAGGCGCTTGCCGCTGGCGGTGTAGAGTTCGACGGTCTCGTCGTCGGGCATGCGCGAGAGCTCGGCGCTTTCCAGCCAGCGCGGATCGCGGGCAAACAGCCCGGCCAGGAGCGGCGCCAGCGGCAGGCGTTCGCCCTCGACGATGACGCCCATGTCCAGATCGAACCAGCCGTTGTCAGCCGCGTGCAGCTCGGCTTCCCAGGCGTCGATTTCGATCACGTGATGGCGGAAGTCATCGGGGAATTCGACCTGCCAGCCCGCCGCTTTCAACTGGGCGATGCCGGTCTGCATGAAGGGCGTCCAGGCAGCCTCGTCAGAGAGGCCATAGAGGCCTTCCGGGGTGCTGCCGAAGGTGTACAGGGTATGAGCCGGCACTTTTTGGAGCCCGCTGGCCAGGAGCGCCTCCAGCGCCTTGGCTTCGGCCTCGGGGCGGCGTTTCAGGCGCACGGTTTCGCCTTCGGGCAGGGTGATGAACTCGCTCTTTTCCTCGGGCCGGATGTCGGCGTCGGCATAGCGGAACACGACCCTGGCCACATCGAAAAAATCGCCGGCGTAATTCGCGGCATAGTTGCGCCAGGCGCGCTGACCGTGGGTATGCAGGGTTTCAAGCTGCAAGACGGCTTGCAGCGGCGCATCGACCAGACGCAGCCGGGCGCTGGCGTCCTCGGCCGGCAGCGGCAGATCGGGGGCCAGTTCGGACAGGGCGCCGGCGACCAGGGCCGCCTCCTTGGCCGATAGCGGCGGCAAGGAAAATAGACGATTGACCACCGCCGGGCTGCCGGCAACCTCGAGCGGCCCGGCCTCGCCTTCTTCGAGATCGACATACCAGGGCGGGGCGACGCCGATGATCAAGGAGGCCGCGGGCTCCGGTTTCAGGCGGGGGCGCTGCAAGCCCTGGCTGTCGATCTGCCAGCCGATGCTGGCCGGGCGCGCGGCCCCGGCGATCAGCGGCAGGCCGAGATCGTCCTCGGGATAGAGACGGTGGCTGGCGGCCATGCGCCGCAAAATCTCAGCGCCATGCTTGGGCCCCAGGCCAAAGGCGCGCAGTCCCGTTTCATGGCCGCGCTCGGCCCAGATCAGGCGCAGGATGCCGAGATCTTCCTCGCCGACGAACTGCGGCGGGGTGATCAGGGCGCGGTCGACCTTCCACCATTCCTCGGCGCTTTCCGGATACTTGCCCTTGCGAATCTCGACGCCGAAATGGCAGCGGTCGGCGGTCCATTTCAGGATGTAGAACAATTGCTGGCGAACGCCGGCCGGGCGCGCCTTTTTCTTGGCCACGGCAATGGAGACGCGGCGCAAATCCTCGACCCAGGACAGCACGCTGCGGCTGACCTGCTCGGTCGCCGGCTGGCGGGTGGCGATGCCCTTTAGCAGCATGGCCGCAATATGCTTGCAGTGCTGGCCGACCGGGCAGGTGCACCGGCTGACCAGCATCACCCCGCCGCTCTGGCTCTGGCTCAAATAGGCCTGGGCGAGATAGGGCGCGCGCGCCGAGCCGGGCACGGCGGCGCTGATGCGGCCATTGGCGATGCTGAGATCGCGAACCAGGTCGACATAGGGACGCGCCTTGGCGATCTCACGGCTGGCGAACCATTCCGTGACATCGCTCTCGGTATAGGTGTCGAGGGTGATGGGCACTATGTCGGATCAGGCAAACTGAAGGCCCAGGAGCAGGGCGAGCAGCAGGGCGATGAGCGCGAGCCAGAGATTCTGGCGCTTCTGGACGGCGACCAGGCGTTCGATTTGCGGTTGCAGGTCGGGCGTCGCCGGCCGGCTCAAGGCTTGATGCGCCAGACGCGGCAATTGCGGCAGGCTGCGCGCCAGTTGGGGCAATTCCTGACCCATGCCGCGAACCAGGGCGCGCCAGCCGAGTTGCTCGCTCATCCAGCGCTCAAGAAAGGGCTTGGCGGTTTTCCACAAATCGAGTTCCGGATCGAGCTGGCGGCCCAGACCCTCGATATTGAGGAGCGTCTTTTGCAACATCACCAGTTGCGGCTGAATTTCGACCTGAAAGCGCCGCGAGGTCTGGAAGAGGCGCAGCAGCACCTTGCCGAAGGAAATATCCTTCAGCGGCCGGTCGAAAATCGGCTCGCAGACCGCGCGGATGGCCGCCTCGAACTCGTCTACGCGGGTGTCCCTGGGAGCCCAGCCGGACTCGATATGGGCCTCGGCGACGCGCTTGTAATCGCGGCGGAAGAAGGCGAGAAAATTTTGCGCGAGGTAATTCTTGTCGCGGTCGGTCAGGGTGCCGACGATGCCGAAATCGAGCGCGATATAGCGCCCGTCCGGGGCGACGAAAATATTGCCGGGATGCATGTCGGCATGAAAGAAACCGTCGCGGAAAACCTGGGTGAAAAAAATCTCGACGCCAGCCGCCGACAATTTTTTGAGATCCACGCCCGCCTCGCGCAGACGCTCGGTCGGCGACACCGGCATGCCGTGCATGCGCTCCATGACCATGACCGTCGAGGTGCACCAGTCCCAGTGCACTTCCGGCACGATCAGTAGCGTGGAATCAGCGAAATTGCGCCGCAATTGCGAGGCATTGGCCGCCTCGCGCATCAAATCCAGCTCGTCGCGCAGGTATTTGGCAAATTCGGCAACCACTTCCCGGGGTTTCAGGCGTTTGCCATCGGCCCACAGCTTTTCGAGCAGCAGGGCGAAACTGTCCATCAGCGCGAGGTCATGCTCGATGACCGAGCGCATGTTCGGACGCAGAATCTTGACCGCGACCTCGTGATGGCCGTCCTCTTCCTTGAGGCGGGCGAAATGCACCTGGGCGATGGAGGCGGAAGCCACCGGCGCCGGGTCGAATTCGGCGAACACCTCGCTGGCCGGGCGGCCGTAGGCTTTCTCGATTTCTTTGAGGGCCAGCGCCGAATCGAAGGGCGGCACGCGATCTTGTAACTTGGCCAATTCATCGGCGATGTCGGATGGCAGCAAATCGCGGCGGGTGGATAGCACTTGGCCGAATTTGACGAAAATCGGCCCCAGCGCTTCCAGCGCGAGGCGCAGGCGCTCGGCGCGCGGCGTCGAGAGATCCCGCCAGAATTGCAGGGCATTGGCAAAGCGGACCAGGCGTCCTGTCGGCTCGTGTTCGAGCACCATTTCATCCAGACCAAAACGGCTGGCGACGGCGGCGATCTTGAGCAGACGGAAAAGGCGCATGGCGGCGTGAGAGGCCCGGCAATCCGGGAAAAATGGCAAACGACCAGTCTAGCACGCCGTAGCCGCCACCGCCTTTCAAAAAACGCGCTAGACGGCCTCGACCCAGTTGATGATCGGCCGCCACTGCGCCAGATCGCGCTCGGCGCGGGCCGGCGGCAGGTCGAACAGGGTCAGGCCGGCGGACACGGCCTGAACATAGATCTGGGTATCTCTGAGGCAGGTCAGCACCGGCAGATCGAGGGTGCCGAAAAAGCGCTCCAGTTCCAGCGCCGTGCGCGTGCGCGCATCGACCCGCATGCCGATCACGGCGACATCGGCCTTGCCCTTGCGCACGGCTTTTTCGGCCAATAGCGCTTGCAGGAATTGGCGGGCGGCCAGCATGTCGAATAGCGAGGGCTGCACCGGCACGATGACCCGCGCCGACAATTTCAGCACCTTGTCGAGCAACTTGCCGCCCAGGCCCGCCGGGGTGTCGAGCACGATGCGGCGGGTGCCCTTGGGGGGCCGTGCGATCTTGTCCGGACCGATTTCCCAGGTATGGATGGCCGGCAATTCCGGAGGACGCAAGGCCAGCCATTGGCTGGCCGATTGCTGGCGATCGGTGTCGCCGAGCATGACGGGATAGCCGCGCTTGGCGAAATAGCCGGCCAGATTGACGGCCAGCGTGCTCTTGCCGGAACCGCCCTTGGGATTGGCGATCAGGAAAGCCTTCATGACGCGTCTTGCTCCTGCTGATCGAGAATGTGGCGGACGAGATTGACGTGTTCGCGCAGCGTATAGGTCAGGTCGGTGAAGCCGAGCGGGATGTGCAATTCGCGCGCCGTCTCGTCGAGCGCATCGAGCTTTCGCCGGTAATCGGAGAGCCTTGCGGGGTCGAAGCGGTGCCGGATGTCGTCCTCCAGGGAGCGCAAGGCGCCGTAACAGCGGAACACCTTGGCGCGCACCCGCCAGCTGTAGAGCGCCGGCGCGAAGCGCAAGAGCGGGATGAGCAGCGCGAGCGCCGGCACCAGCAACACGATCAGGCGGTCGAACAGCACCGCCAGCCAGAAGGGCAGGTAGCGTTGCAGGAAAGGCGGACCCGATTTGTAATAACGCGCCGCATCCGGCGATAAGGGCAGGAGCGGGTCCATGTAGGACGGAAATTCACCGGCGCTCTGGAAAAAGCCGCTGGCGCCATGCACCTCGCTGGCCGCCTGCAACAAGAGGGCCTGAAGGGCTGGATGCAGATCGCCGCGAACGACCAGATTGGCGGTGGGCGCCAAGAGGCGGACATCTTCCGGCGGGTAGTCGCGGACCAGATCGGCGACGCCCTGCGGCAAGGTCAGCCGGAACAGGAAGGGGAAACGGCGCTGGTAGGCGCTCGCCTGGGCGAAGCTCATCAGGCGCACGCCGGGCGAGCGCAAGAGCACCTGCACCACCGGCGCGCTTTCGGCGGCGATGATGAAGGCCGCGTCGATGCGCCCTTGCTGCAATTCCTCGGCGGCATCCAGACCATCCAGGGGCAGCAGCCTGTCGTCCATGTCGATTTCGTTGGCTTCGAGCAAATGCCTCGCCAGGCGGCGGATGCCCGAGCCTTCCTGGCCGATGGCGATGCGCTTGCCGCGCAACTCCGTCAGCCGGGTCAGCGGCTTGTTGCCGCGATAAAAAACCCAGATGGGCTCGTAAAAAACGCTGCCAAGCGAATAAAACTCGCTGTCCCGGGCGGCCTCGGGATCGGCCGGCGGCTCGATGACGCCCCCCTGGACAAAGGCAACCTCCGCCTCGCCTCGTTCAAGGCGCTTCAAATTTTGGCGAGAACCGTTCGAGGCGAGCACATCGAGCCTCACGCCGCTACGCGCCAATATGGCCGCATAGCGCTGGGCGAAATGGTAATACGCGCCCCCCTCGCTGCCCGTGCTGATGACGATGCGGCTGGGCGGCGCGGGTTTGACGAACTGCCAGGCGACGACAAAACCGATGCCGACAATCAGCGCGATCCACCATGCCGTCGCCAGCAAATCGCGCAGCGACACGAGTCCGGCCTTGAGTCTCGCCATCATCGCGGCAAGGCCGAGGCGCGGGCCGGGGCTAGGGGTATGGCCTGTAGCATGCTTGTCCCTCGATGGTGATGAACCAACAATCAGGTTATCACCGCCCCGCCCGGCGATCTAGCGACCTAGGCCCAAAGCCCGCCGGGAGCGGCTAGAGGGGCGTCAGCTTGGCATATTCGAGGGCCAGCCACTTCATGCCGGCGGCCCCGAAATTGACCTGCACGCGGGCATCGGCCCCGCGCCCCTCGGTGGCGACGATGACGCCAACGCCGAATTTGGCATGCTCGACGCCCTGGCCGATGCGCAGCCCCCCGGCCGAGGCCGGCTCGGCATAGCCGCCTCCGAAACCGCCATAAGCTGGCGCAGCGGCGGGCGTCGCCTTTTTGTTCAGTTTTTTCAGCAAGGGCTCGGGAATCTCGTCGAGGAAGGCGGACGGCACGCAGTAGCGGGTCTGGCC
>CAZFHE010000152.1:0-3695 GCA_964518615.1 uncultured Dechloromonas sp.
GCACAAAATCGGGATAGGGCTCGGGTTTCTTCCAACTGGCCGCATAGACCTCCGCAAAGGCGGCAATGCCCGCCTCGACCCCGGCGGCATCGCTGAGCAGTTCGAGCGTACCACCGTCGGCCGAGAATTTCTTTGTCATCCGCCGGATGGCGCTACGCTGGTTGGCGCTGCGCTGGCGCAGATAATCCTCCCAGCCGCCCCGCACCTTCAGATACCAGTTGCCGAAACAGAAGAAAGTCAACGCAATCCAGCCGCTCGCCCGTAATTCGTTCAGCAGCATGCCATAGCTTGGCGATTCGGGATCCATCGGCGCGAAACGCATGATGTGAATACCGCGATTTTCCCGTGTCGCCGCGTTCAGCAGATGGCGCAGCACGAGCGGATCGCAATCCCGCCCGATCAACGGCGAGTACAGCGAGGTGTAATAATTGCTCAACGACTCCAGGCTACACAGCCAGCCCTGGCGAGTCCGGCGCAGCGGCAGGATTATTTTCGCCAGCCCGTTGTCGGCGAGATAGTAATGGCGGACTCCGGCATCGCCGGGGGAGACCTGCCGTTGCAGCAAGGCGAACCAGTCGATCGACGTATCAAGATTGCCCTCCAGCGCGAATTCCCCAAACGACCATTCGCTTTCCGGAAATTCGTCGAGCCGGGCGCAGCAGCGAACCTCGACCGGCGGCTTCTCGTTTTCGGGCTGGCGCATGCCCCGCGAACCGAGCAATTGGCGCTTCGCTGTCCGGAATAGCGTATAGGCGATGATGGCGTACTCGCTGCGAAACAACTGGATGCTGTGGATGGCGCAGCCGAAGGTCGCCCACTCGGCCTGATCGCGCGTAGCGTTGGTGTAGAACTCAACGACCCGCTGCGGCTGCTCGGCCAATTCCCGTTCGAGCAGCCGGTACAGCAAGAGCCGGCCGGGGGCGAAGTGGGATAGTTCTTCTTCGTAGGCGGTCTTGAGCGCGATCAGCATGCTCGGATTGCCAATCAGCAAGCGGGAAGCCACCAGCCGACCGCCAATCGACAGCTCACAGATTTCGGCCTGCCCGGTGGCAGCAAAACTGGCCAACACTTCGGCATAAAACCGTCCCTGGATATTGTCGGCCGAGACAGCCGTACCGGCCTTCCCTTTCCAGCCGGCGCTCTCCAGTCGGCCAAAGCGGGCGACGCCCTCGGCCATGGCTTCCGGTTCACGCCACCGGAACATTTCCGCTGAACCTGCTTCCCGCTTGACGCGGTTGTTGTAGCGCGCGATGTTGCTGCGGAGTTTCTTCGGACGCTGCTGCCAGTAAGCATCGAACCCCTCCCCTGGCATAATGCCAATGGTGTTTGCATGCGGAAAAACGACGGTTTGCCCCCGGATCGGCGCAAAGGACGGGGCATAACGCGGATCGACGGCAACAAACTCGATATACCAGGCAAAACCGGGCAGCGCCTTCAAGAGGCTTGGCAGCAGCATGGCATCGACAAGCAGGATGGGCGTGACCTGCGCCTGCGATGGCCGGAAAATGCCCCAGCGTCCCAGGCCATGTGCTTGCAGGATCAAGGCACCCTGCACGACGCCCTGCTCGCGGTACAGGCAAAGGCGCTCGCTGCCCTTGGCGAAATATTTGAGCAGCGGGCCGACGAAACGGCTGTCGAAATACGGATGCGCATCGTACAGCTCGCGGTTCAGGCGGTCCCAGTCGGCGGCGTGACAGGCGAAGGCGGTGGCCGCCGGCAGCAACTCCCAACTCATAGCCCGCCCTCCGAAACCGGCATGCGTAGCGCCTTGGAGAGCGCCGCCAGCAGCCATTCCATTTCATCGTCGTTCAAAGACTGGTGGCAGGGCAGATGCAAGAGACGCAGGCGATAATCGCGCGCTACCGGGCAGGCGGAAACCGCCATTTCGTCCCAACGCCAGACCGGCACGCCGAGGCGTTTCAGCCAATAGAAATGCGGCAGAGGGTATTCGATGATCAGCGGGAACATGTAGGGCACCACGGCATCCGGCAATTCCGGATAGAGCGCCCGGCAATGCGGCAAATCGGCCACGGCTTGCAGCCAGCGCCGGTAATTGGCCCGACGCCGGTCGATAGCGGCGCTCAACGAGGAATGCCCGGCCAGCCAGCGCGAACTCCGCAAGGCGGCGCGATCGGCGTATTCCTCCCGGTATTGCGGCGAATGGCCCGATCGCGTCAATGGCGCGTCATTGCCGGTTTCTGGCGCTTGCCCGATTAGCGCGGCCAGTTGGTCGTCGAGCGCGGCGATGTCGGCGGCATCGACCGAGGCTTGCCGGGCCGAAACGAAAAACTGCTTGAGACCGCGCAGCTCGTCCCGCCAGCCGGCCCGGCGCAGGGCAGTGCCAGCCAGCGCCTCCGGCCCGGAAGCGAGCAGCCAGCCGCCGTCTGCGCCGGGAAAAAATTTGTACGGGCTCGATGCCACGAACTGTCCATAGCGCCCCGCCCCCGCCACCCGATAGCGCTCGGTGAATAAGGTGTGCGAGCAATCCTCGACCAGGAGGATGCCGCGCGCCGCGCACCAGGATTGCAGCCAGGAGAAATCGCGGACGAAACCAAAAAAATGCGTTGCCAGCAAGGCTTTGACCGGCTTCGCCGAGGCGGCGACCAAGGCATCGAGCGCCGCCGGATCGGGCGACAGGTCAGCGCATAGCGGGTAGAGCAGCGCCTCGGCGCCGAGCGCCAGCGCTGGATCGAGCATGGTGACGCAGTGATAGGCTGGCGCCAGCAGCGCGCCGCCGCTATCCAGGCCAGCCCGCCGATAGGCTTCGCCGAGCGCATAGCGGCCACGGCTGTAATGCAGGCCACTCAGTGCCGGAACGCCAGCCAGCAGCGCGGCATCGTCAGCGCCAAAGGCCTGAAAACCGCGCGGCAGAACCGGCACGCGCGGCCGCGGAAAGCGGCAGGGAGCGGGATCGAAAACCTGGTAGTCGAGGGGCACGGCCGGCGCTCCGTAATTCAGGATGGCAAGGCTTGCCGCAACCAGTCCAGGGTCGCCGCCTCGACCCTTAGCCGCAGGGCGCGCGAGGAGAAGGTGTGATCGGCGCCGGGCACGTCGATGCGCGTCAGATCGGGTCTCTTCAGCGCTTGGGCGGCGACGGCATCGAGTTCGCAGGCCTCAAGAAACTCCTTGGCGGTGTAGTCCTCTTCGCTCAAAACGAGCAGCGACGGGCCGGGGAAATGCGCCAGCGCCCGCATCATCCCTGTCTGGAAAGGCTCTCCCGCCGCAAAAGCCGCGACCGCCCCCGCTTGCCGGGCGCGCAGCCAGCTGTCGGCCAAGCCTCGCAGCGCCCGTACCATGCCCAAACGGCCGCTGAAAAGCTTTTGCCAGAACTCGCCTTGCAAGAGCCGGCGCGCGTAGTAATGCTTGATATGCGTGCGCGCCAGGGTCGCTTCCGAACGCACCCAGGGATTGAGCAGCACGAGGCCGCCAAGACCGGCATCCCGGCTGCGGTCCCAGTACAGCAAGGCGGCCGTGGCGGCGTCGCACAGGCCCCACAGCACGATCCGTTCGAGTTGCGGGCAATGCTGGCGGAAGGCCGCCAGCGCGGCGGCAATATCCTCGTCGATCGCATCGAAGTCGCGCTTCTCGCCGCCGCTGTCGCCCATGCCGCGAGTGTCGAAGCGCATCGCCGCATAGCCAGCCGCCGCCAAGGCCCGCGCCAGCAACAGAAACTGGCGATGACTGCCGGCGCGGTA
>CAZFHE010000153.1:0-3959 GCA_964518615.1 uncultured Dechloromonas sp.
TCAAGGGCACCAGCGCCAAGCTCGAATTGAACGAGAAGGACAAGATCATCACCCTGTGGGGCGACTCGGACTTCCAGCTCGACCAGATCAAGGACATCCTGTTTCCGGCTATGGAGAAAAAGGAAGCCGAGAGCACCAAGCGCCTCGATTTGCAGCCGGTGCAGAAAATTTCGGGCAACAAGGTCAAGCAGGAACTGAAAATCAAGCTCGGCATCGAAAGCGAGATGGCGAAAAAAATCGTCAAGCTCGTCAAGGATGCCAAGCTCAAGGTGCAGGCCTCGATCCAGGGCGACGCGGTGCGCGTCCAGGGCGCAAAGCGCGACGACTTGCAGGAATGCATCGCGCTGATCAAGAAGTCGATTACCGATTTTCCGATCAAATACGGCAATTTCCGCGACTGATTACGCGGGCCGCCAGGGAATCCGGTCAAGACGCCGGTCTAATCATTGGGGAGTGGCGAAATATGGCAACGAAGAAGCGGGTTTCAGGATGGAAGGGCGCTCGTGGCCATCATGTCGCGCTCTTGGCCTCTCTCTTGTTCGCGGCGCTGCCGCTCCCGGCGCAGGATGTGGGTCTGGCCGGCATCATGGGCAGCAAGGCGATGCTGATCATCAACGGCGGCGAGCCGCAAGCCGTGCGCGTGGGCGAGTCGCAGGACGGCGTCACGCTCGTGTCTATCCAGGGCGAGCAGGTGATTGTCGATATCGGCGGTCGCAAGAGGCCGCTGCGCATTGGTCAGCACGCGGTTGGGGCGACGCCGGCGGATGGCTCGGGCAAGATTGTATTGACCGCCGATGGGCAAGGGCATTTCTTTACCACCGGGACGATCAACGGCGCCTCGATCCGCTTCATGGTCGATACCGGGGCCACCTCGATTGCGCTGGGCGCCAGCGACGCCCGCCGGATCGGCCTGGATTTCAATCGCGGCCAGCGCATCTACGCGCAGACGGCCAATGGCCAGATCGAGGCGAGGCGGGTCAAACTCGATACCGTCCGTATCGCCGGCGTCACGCTGCATCAGGTGGATGCGACCATTCTCCCGACCGACCAGCCAATCGCCCTCTTGGGCATGAGTTTTTTGAATCGCATGGAGATGCAGCGCGATGGCGCTACCATGACGCTACGCCAGCGTTATTAGGGAGCCATCATGCCGCACAGTCAGCAAGAGATCGCGCTATTGCGCCGGGAAGTCGAGATGCTGATGGCCGAGCGGCAGGCGTTGTTGCGCGTGGTTGGCGCCGCCGCGGCGCTGATCGCCACTCTGGACAGCAAGCGCCTGCCGGTCGGCGCGATCGAGGCCGCCGATATGGTGGCGACCTCGATCAATCAGCTGGGCGAGGAAACGCTACAAGATGCTCTGTCGGCCGTGCATGCCGAAATCGAGGATCGCCCCGCCAGCGCATGAGGCTTGATCTGCAACGCCTGAGGGCCAGCCTGCTGCCGCAAGCCCTGGCCAGCGATTTCGTCGAGGAGGACGGCGTCTTGGGTCAGGTCTTGACGCCGGCTGCCGTGCTCTTTCCCATTGTTCGCCGCCCGATCGAGGCGAGCGTGCTGCTGACCCAACGCACCGCCCATTTGCGCGACCACGCCGGGCAGGTCAGTTTTCCCGGCGGCCGGGTCGAGGCCGGCGACCCCTCGCCGGTACATACCGCCCTGCGCGAAACCGAGGAAGAAATCGGCCTCTCCCGAGAGTGCATCGAAATTCTCGGCTTTCTGCCGGAATACCGGACCGTCACCGGCTTTCGCGTGACGCCGGTGGTGGCGCTGATCGAGCCCCCCTTCGAGCTGCAACCCGACCCTTTCGAGGTGGCCGAGGTGTTCGAGGCCCCGCTGGGTTTTCTGCTCGATCCGGCCAATCACCAGCAACATGAAATCCATTACCGGGGCGCGCTGCGGCGTTATTACGCGATGCCCTATGGCGATCATTTCATCTGGGGCGCGACCGCCGGGATGATCCGTTCCCTGAGCGAGCGCCTTGGCCTCCAAGCCTCGGCGCATTGTGGTATCGTGACGCTTTAGCACAAGGAAATAAGCCGGCCACGGCATCATGCCCCATGAGTCTCCTCTCGCTGATCGCGGCTTTTCTCATCGAGCAGTTGCAACCCCTCAACTACCGCCGGCGGGTTGCCGAACCCCTGGGAGCCTGGGCGGATTTCATCGAATCGCGCTGTAATGCCGGCGCTCGCCATCATGGCGCGCTGGCCTGGTGCCTCGCGGTCTTGCCGCCGGTGGCGCTCCTGGCCGCCGTCTATGTCTTTTTGTATCGGCTGAGTCCCATCCTGGCCTGGGCGCTGAATGTTGGCGTTCTCTACCTCTGCATGGGTTTTCGCCAGTTCAGCCATGACTACGCCGAAATCCAGTTGGCCCTGCGCCTGGGCGATTTGCCCCGCGCCCGCGAGCGGCTGGGCGTTTGGCTCAACCGCCCGACCGCCAGCCTGGGTTCCGAGGAAATCGCCCGCCTGAGCATCGAAGAGGCGCTGGCCGCCTCGCATCGTCATGTTTTTGCCGTGCTCTTGTGGTTCGTCATTTTGCCCGGCCCGTGCGGCGCGGCGCTGTACCGTATCGCCGCAGCGCTGCGCCAGCGCTGGGGCGAGGGCGAGGGGGCGGCGGCCAACGAATTTTCGCTGTTTGCCCGTCGGGTTTTCGGTATTATCAATTACTTACCCTTGCGCGTGACGGCGGCGGCTTTCGCCATCGTCGGCGACTTCGAGGACGCGGTCCATTGCTGGCGGACTCAGCCCGTCCACTGGCCCGACCGCGATCTCGGCATCGTTCTGGCGAGCGGCGCAGGCGCTTTGGGCGTCCAGTTGGGGCGTCCGCTGATCGAGGGGGCGGAAGTCGCCGGCGGCGAACTGGGAACGGGCGATCCGCCCGATGTCGATTTCATGCAAAGCGCCGTCGGCCTCGTCTGGCGAGCCGCGGCGCTGTGGATGTTGGTGCTGTTCTTGTTGAAGCTCGCCAGCCTGGTGGGCTGAGAAATGATTCTTACAAGGAGTGTGAAATGAGCAGAGAAGTAGTCGTTCTGAGCGCAGTTCGTTCCGCCATCGGCGCTTTTGGCGGTTCTTTGGCCGACATCGAACCGGCGGAACTGGCCGGCACCGTGATGAAGGAAGCCATCGCCCGCTCCGGCGTCGATCCGCAGCAGATCCATTACGTAACCGTGGGCAACTGCATCCCCACCGATTCCCGCTACCCCTACGTGCCGCGCGTCGCCTCCATCCAGGCCGGCCTGCCGATGGATTCCGTGGCCATGCAGGTCAATCGCCTGTGCTCCTCCGGCTTGCAGGCCATTGTCACCACGGCCCAGCAGATCATGCTGGGCGATTGCGACTACGGCATCGGCGGCGGCGTCGAAGTCATGTCGCGCGGCGGCTACATGCTGCCGGCCCTGCGCTCCGGCGCACGCATGGGCGACGCCAAGGCCATCGACATGATGGTTTCCGTGCTGACCGACCCCTTCGGCGTCGGCCACATGGGCATCACCGCCGAGAACCTGGCGACCAAATGGAATATCAGCCGCGAGGATCAGGACGCCTGCGCCGGCGAATCGCAGCGCCGCGCCGCCGCAGCCATCGACGAGGGGCGCTTCAAGTCGCAGATCGTGCCCATCGTCAAGCAGACCAAGAAGGGCGAGGTCGTTTTCGACACCGACGAGCACGTCAAGCGCGGCGCCACGATGGAGGCGCTGGCCAAGATGAAACCGGCCTTCAAGAAAGACGGCACCGTCACCGCCGGCAATGCCTCCGGCATCAATGATGGCGCGGCCTTCTTCGTGCTCGCCGCCGCCGATGCCGCCGCCAAGGCCGGTCACAAGGTCCGCGCCCGCCTCGTCAGCCATGCCGTCGCCGGCGTGCCGAACGACGTCATGGGCGAGGGTCCGATTCCCGCCTCCAAGCTTGCGCTGAAAAAGGCGGGCCTGACGCTCGATCAGATGGATGTCATCGAGTCCAACGAAGCCT
>CAZFHE010000154.1:0-3972 GCA_964518615.1 uncultured Dechloromonas sp.
ATCGGGCAGCATGGTGATCTTGTTGCCCGGCATGTAGACGGTCGATAAACGCGCCCGGGCCATGCCGTCGAGCGGCGAGCCGCGCGCGATAGAGAGCCCCGGCGCGGCGATGTGAATGCCGATGCGCGCGCCGACGCCGGGCAGCGGGGTCACCGACAGCGCATCGTCGATTTCGGTGGTATGCGCATCGTCGATCGAGAAAGCGCGGACCTCGGCGCGCGCCAGATCGGCGGGCGCGGCAGGGGGCTCGATGGCCGGAAAGCCGACCCCCCTGGGAAACTGCTCATGCAGGAAGCGGCGATAGTGCAGCTGATAGGCCGATTTGATCGCGCCGCAACGAAACAGCAATTGCGCCGCCGTAAGGCCGGTGGCGGCGCAGGCCGCCTCGAAAGCCTTGGTTTCCGGCCGGTTGCGATCCGGCGCATAGAGCAGGGCATCTTCGAGAGCGGCGATTTCCGGCGGCAGCCGGAAGGCTTTCAGCTCGTCGATCCAGGCGTCGATCGCCAGCGCTTGGCGACGTTTTTTTTCAAGACTGGCCAGAGCAGCCGCGAGAATGTCGGCAGGGGCCTTGCGGAAGCGGCCCTTGCCCTTCCTGTGAAAATAGACGGGCGCGGCATGGAGGGCAAGCAGCACCGCCGTCGCCTCGATCGGGGCGGGGTCGCGTCCATGGTAATCACGGGCAAAATCCAGAAACGAAAATTCGCCATCGCTGACACACTCCCAGAGGAAATCCGCCTCGATTCCTTCGGCCAGCGGGGCCGCCTGCTCCAGCAGAGCCGCCGCCGCCGGCTGCTCAAACCGCAACAACACGGTCGCCGCCTTGATTTTGCTGCGCTTGCCGGACGGCAACTCGATTTGCAGGGAGCTGTCGTTGTCGGCCATGACAACAGCGGCCTTGAAGCCGCCGTCTTCTTCAAACAAAACGTTCATCGTCTGGATTATATCCCGGCGTATTCAAGTATTTGCGGCAGGCATTCGGGAAAACGGGTGAAGCTGTGATCGCCCCCCTCGAATACGCTCTGCCGGCAGCCGAAGTAAAAATTCTGCGCCTGACGGTAGTCGAGCACCTCGTCGCCGGTTTCCAGCAACAACCAGTAGCGCGACGGCGTCGGCCTCACCACCTGGGCTTCCAGTTGGCGGGCATGTTCAGGCGTGAAATGAAAGGACGGGCCGCCGCCAAAAGGCAGATGCTCGCCGATGAATTTCCCGGCATCGAGATGGGCGATTGCCGCCGGATTGATCAGCGCCGCCCGCAAATCGTGCTTTTCCGCCAGATAGGTCGCGTAATGCCCCCCCAGCGAGGAGCCGATCAGGGTCGGCGCTTCCCGGCAGCTTTCGATCAGGCGAGAAAGGCTCTCCAGCGCTTCGTCCGGAACCGGCGAGAGTTGCGGGCAGAGAAATCGCCCGGCCAAGCCGCGACGCGCCATTTCATCAAAGAGCAGGCGCGCCTTGGCGGCCTGCGGCGACGAGCGAAAGCCGTGCAGGTAGAGAATCAGGCCGCCCACTCGACCCAGCCGAAATGCGCGGTCAGCAGCACGATGACGCCAAAGGCGATGCGATACCACGCAAACCACGTGAAATCGTGGTTCGACACATAGCGCAACAGGGCCTTGACGGTCAGCATGGCGGCGATGAAGGAGGCGACGAAACCGACCGCGAAAACCGGCAGATCGCTCATATGCAGCAAATCCCGGCTTTTATAGACGTCGTACAAGGTCGCCGCGAACATGGTCGGAATGGCCAGAAAAAAGGAAAACTCGGTCGCCGTCTTGCGCGACAGGCCGAATATCAGGCCGCCCATGATGGTCGCGCCGGAGCGCGAAACGCCGGGAAACATCGCGAGCGCCTGGGCAAAGCCGACCTTCAGCGCCTGCGGCCAGCGCATCTCGTCGATGCTGACGGTGCGCGGATGATAGGCCTTGCGCTCGATATAGAGAATCAGAAAACCGCCGGCAATCAAGGCCCCGGCCACCGTCAGCGGATTGAACAGGTAGGCCTTGATCGTGCCGTGAAACAAGAAGCCCAACACCGCCGCCGGCAAAAAGCCGACGATCAGCAAACCGGCGAAGCGCTGTTGCACCGGATCGTTGGTGAGCCCGCCGAGCGCCTTGCCGATGCGTTCGCGAAAATGCCAGCAGACGGCCAGAATGGCCGCCAACTGAATGACAATCTTGAATACCTTGCTCTGCTCATCGGTGTAATCGAACAAACTGCCGACGATGATCAGATGGCCGGTCGACGAGATGGGCAAAAATTCGGTCAGCCCCTCGACAATGCCAAGAATCAGGGCTTTCAACAGAAGAATGATGTCCATGGGGGCTTATTTACCCAGCAAGCAAACAGATTGTCTTGTTGCCCCCATCCCAGCCTTCCCCCGCCAGCGGGGGAAGGCGTCAGATTCCCTCCCCTGCTTGCGGGGGAGGGCCGGGGGGGGGGCAGCGCTTCAGAAAAGAACATGAAAATTTGATTTCCGGTTTGATCATTCGGAAAGAGAGCGCGCATTCTACCCGCCCGGACTCGTTGCCGCTTCCAATGCTTGCAACCAGGCCAGCGCGTCTGCCGGAGAATCACCGCACATCTCGATGGAGGGCCGCAGGCCGGAACAACAGCCCGGGCGCTCCGGCTGGCCGAAGAGGCGGCAACGCAGTTCGGCGTCGAGATATTCGCAAGGCGCACCGGCCGGCTTGTTCAGCGAGGAAATGGAAGGCGCGATGCAGCAAGCGCCGCAGCCGGGGCGGCAGGCCGGCGAAGATGGGGATTCGGGCATGCCGGCATTGTCGCAGAAGCCAGGGATCCGCCGGGCGTAATAGAACGCCGCCCGAAGGCGGCGGCCATGGCGGCAAGGATGGCGGAGACTGGGCCAGTGGCGCAAAGGCTTTGCGAATCACGCCCGCATGGAGGGATTTACCCGCGCGAAGGCGCCTGCTGACGGCGCTTTTCTTGCCAGGACTGGAATTCGGCTGGCGTCACGACGCCATCCTGGTTCGCGTCGATCATCTCGAAGCTTGGCGCACTGGCCGCGCCGCGCATCGGATAACCGGCGGCGGCGCGCTCGCTCATGCGCTTGGCCTGCGCTTGATTGAATTCATCGGCGGTAATCCGTCCGTCGCCATTCAGATCGAAATCCTGGAACGATGGCGCGTTCCAGCCCGCTCCGGGTTTGCCTCTGTAGCCGACCTGGCGCGGGGCTTCGGCTTTCAGCTCGGCCAGTTGCTGGCGTTGTTCCGGCGTCAGCGCCTCGAACACCAGGCGCTCGGTCTTGGCCCGGGTCAGCGCCATTTCGCCCGAGGCCGCGGCAAAGGCGTCAGCGAGCGCCTTGGCCTTGGCTTCGCTGAAATCCGGCGTCGAGGATAACGCGCGCAGCTCGCTACGCGCTTGATACAAGGCTTTCGCGTTATTGCGCAGGGTCGGGGCCTGGGCGTGCATGATGTCGAAAATGCGGTCGCGCTGCGCCTCGGACAAATTCAAGCGATGCAGGTAGCGCGGCAGGCCGTCGCCGCCCATGCCCATGCCAGGATGGCCGAAACCGGCCTGAGCGCCCCAGGCGCCGCACATTGCCCCCGGCTGGCCGGCAAAGGCCGAGGCGGAGAAGGGCAGGGCCAGCGCGATGGCGGAGGCGACAAGGAAGCGTTTGAGGTAGGGGTGGGATATGGTTTTCATGGCGTTTTCTCCTGGTAAAAGCGGCCCGCCCCGAGCGGGCTGGCGATGGATGCATCTTCGCCCGTCAGGCCGTAAATAGGGGTTACTGGCCTGTAAATGAACGTAAATCCGCCCTGTTTCATCCACGCCCCCAAAATGAAAACGGGGCCGCGCGGGCCCCGTTTCGTTGCCAAACCCTGCTCGCCTTACAGCTTGCGATAGATTTCCGCGCCGGTTTGCACAAATTCCACGGCCTTCGCCGCCATGCCCTTGTCCAGCGCCTCGGCTTCGGCGATGCCCTGGGCGGCGGCGAAGTCGCGCACGTCCTGGGTG
>CAZFHE010000155.1:0-4328 GCA_964518615.1 uncultured Dechloromonas sp.
CCTTCCTGGATCAGCACCTCGGAGACTTCGAGGCCCTCCTTGACCACGCTCATCTTGTTGCGCTGCCGGCGGTTGAGGGCGATCACCTCGTCGGCGTCGCGCACCGTCATCACGCCCATGCCGTAGGTGCCGGCATCGGCCTTGACCACCACGTAGGGCGTCTCGTCGATTTCGTACTCGCGGTATTTCTCGCGCACCATGTCGAGCACGGCGGCGACGTTGGCGGCCAGACATTCCTCGCCCTGGCGCTCGTGGAAATTGACGCTGCGGCAAACCGAAAAAGCCGGGTTGATATGCCAGGGATCAATGCCGATTTCGCGGGCGAAATCATTGGCCACCTGGTCGTAGGCGGCAAAGTGATTGGATTTTCGGCGCACCGCCCAGCCGGCATGCAGCGGCGGCAGCACGACCTGCTCGGAAAGTCCTTGCAGCATGGCCGGGATGCCGGCCGAGAGGTCATTGTTGAGCAAAATGGCGCAAGGCTCGAAACCCTCGACGCCGAGCCGGTTGCCGTTTCTAATCAGCGGTTCGAGCAGTAATTGTTGGCCGTTATCGAGGTTGATCGACGTCGGCCCGGCGAGATCGGGCAGCAGGGAGCCGATGCGCACATCCAGCCCGGTTTGCTTCAGCACGGCGGCGATTTGCGCGACGTTTTGCAGATAGAAGGGATTGCGCGTGTGATTTTCCGGGATCAGCAAGAGGCTCTTGGCTTCCGGGCAGAATTTCTCGATGGCGCTCATTGCCGCCTGCACGCACAGGGGCAGGAAGGCGGGGTTCAGGTTGTTGAAGCCGCCGGGGAAGAGATTGGTATCGACCGGCGCGAGCTTGAAGCCGGAATTGCGCAAATCGACCGAGGAATAAAAGGGCGGCGCATGCTCCAGCCATTGGCCGCGCAACCAGTGTTCGATTTGCGGGCTGGCATCGAGAAAACGGCGCTCCAGTTCGAGCAGGGGGCCGTTGAGGGCGGTGGTGAGATGGGGAACCATGGGCTGTCTTGGGGGGCCGGGAAGGCGAGTCATTATCGGCCCGAATGTTACACCGCACGCCGCCAAAAAGCTTCCCGGCAGCGACCAAGCCATTGAAAACAGGTAAAATTCCGCCTTTTGCTTTCGTATCGGATTCACCGTGCTCGTCGCCGCCAATATCACCATGCAGTTCGGGGCCAAGCCCCTGTTTGAAAATGTCAACGTCAAATTCGGCGAGGGCTATCGCTACGGCCTGATCGGCGCCAATGGCGCTGGCAAGTCTACCTTCATGAAAATCCTGTGCGGCGCGCTGGAGCCCTCCGCCGGCAATGTGTCCAAGGACGCCGCCGAGCGCATGGCCTATCTGCGCCAGGATCAATTCGCCTATGAGGACATGCGCGTGCTCGACGTGGTGATGATGGGCCACGAAGAACTGTGGAACGCCATCCAGGAACGCGACGCCATCTACGCCAACCCCGAGGCGACCGAGGACGACTACATGCGCGCCGCCGAGTTGGAAGGCAAGGTCGGCGAATACGATGGCTACACGGCCGAAGCGCGGGCGGGCGAATTGCTGCACGGCGTCGGCATCCCGACCGAGCAGCACGACGGCCCGATGAGCGCCGTCGCGCCGGGCTGGAAGCTGCGCGTGCTGCTGTGCCAGGCGCTGTTTGCCAACCCCGACATCCTGCTGCTCGACGAGCCGACCAACAACCTCGACATCAACACCATCCGCTGGCTGGAGGACATCTTGAACGAGCGCGAGTCGACCATGGTCATCATCAGCCACGACCGCCATTTTCTGAATCAGGTGTGCACCCACATGGCCGATCTGGATTACGGCAAGATCCAGATCTATCCCGGCAATTACGACGATTTCATGGAAGCCTCGGCCCAGGCCCGGGCCCGCCAGCAGGCGGCCAATAGCAAGGCCAAGGAGCGCATCGCCGAATTGCAGGAATTCGTGCGCCGCTTTTCGGCCAACAAATCCAAGGCCAAGCAGGCGACCAGCCGGATGAAGCTGATCGACAAGCTCAAGCCCGAAGACGTCAAGCCCTCGTCCCGCCAGTACCCGTGGATACGCTTCGACTACGACGAAAAGCAGAAACTGCACCGCCAGGCCGTCGAGATCGAAAATCTCTCCTTCGCCTACCCGGGCGGCGAGCGCAAGATCTTCGACAATCTGACCATCACCATCAACGCTGGCGAGAAGATCGCCATCATCGGCGAAAACGGCGTCGGCAAGACCACTTTCCTGAAGCTGCTGATGGGCGAATTAGGGCCGCAATACGGCACGATCAAATGGGCCGAAAAAGCCAATCCCGGCTACTACGCCCAGGACCATAGCGCCGAATTCGCGGGCGAGCAGAGCCTCACCGAATGGATCGTCGGCTACGCCCGCGCCTCGGTCGAAGAGGGCGGCGACCTCGAAACCCTGGTGCGCGGCACGCTGGGTCGGCTCCTGTTCTCCGGCGACGAGGTCAGAAAGCTGGTCAATGTCATCTCCGGCGGCGAACAGGGCCGCATGCTGTTCGGCAAACTGATGCTGTCGCGGCCCAATGTGCTGGTCATGGACGAGCCCACCAACCACCTCGACATGGAATCCATCGAGGCGCTCAACACCGGCCTGGAAAAATTCCCCGGCACCCTGATCTTCGTCTCCCACGACCGCGAATTCGTCTCCTCGCTGGCCACCCGGGTGTTCGAGGTCAAGGGCGATGGGCGGATCGTGGATTACCTAGGCGGGTATGAGGATTATCTGGCGAGCCAGGGTGTCGAGTAAGGCCGTAGGGGCGGGGAAAGCCCTGCGCGGAGTGTCGGAATTCTTTACAGTTGGCGGCAGTCCGCCGCCGCCGCACCTGATGCGGGTATCCCAAAAGCAAGTCAGGTGAAATCAAGACCCCGCTGCGGCGGGGTCTTTTCATGGCGGTTCGAGAATCAGGCGTGCAGCGTCTTGAGCGCCACATCCGGCGCTGCCAGCACGATCTTGAGCAAGGCGGCAGCGGGGCCGGTGGGAGTGCGGCGGCGCTGCTCCCAGTTTTGCAAGGTCTTGATGCTGACCCGCATCAGCCGGGCAAACTCGCTTTGCGATAGCCCGATCTGTTCGCGTACCGCTTTCACATCGGGCGGCGTCAGCTTGATCCGGCGCGAGGCTGGGGTTTCACCGCGAGCAATCGCCTTGGCTTCTTTCAGGCTTTGCACCAAATCGTCGAACAAGGCTTGTTCCATTGTCATAACTCCTTCACAAATTCGCGCAGCACGGCAGTCTCCCGGTCGGTGAGGTCATCCTTTTTTGACTTCGGGTAGATCAGCAGCAGGTAAATCTGCCCATCGTCCCGCAGCCAGTAATAGATCACCCGAACGCCACCGCTTTTGCCACGCCCGGGCAGCGCGAAGCGCAGCTTACGGATTCCACCGCCTCCCTTGATGATGTCGCCCCCTTCCGGGTTTTCCACCAAGACATTCTGGAGCTTGGCGTACTCGTCGTCTGTCAGCAGACCGGCAAGCAAGCGGGTGAATGTCGGGGTTTCGATGAATTCCATATGCGTCAGTTTATACGCCAATGGCGGATGGTTCAATAGTAGGTTGGGCTAAGCGAAGCGATGCCCAACGTTGAGGTTCGCCTGCGGCTTACCCAACCTATCAATTCAGGGACGGCTTACTGCGGATTACCTTCGGCAGCCAAGGCGCGAATGATCCGCACGCAGTCGATATCGGATTGCCGGTAAGCCGATTTGATGTACTCGCCGTAGGCTTCGTCCTCGCCGCCGATGTGGGTGGCGTAGGCAAAGCGCAGGAATAACTGGCCGGCCTCCGCTTCCTCGATGCTGATGCTCAGGCTGCCGCCGGCGTGTTGTTCGCCGGGTTCGATGTCGAAACGTACCCAGCGCGCCTCGGCCCAAGTGACCCGGTCGCGGATGCGGGCGGCGCCGAAATCGAGTTCGCGGATCAGGTGGTTGGCGTGGCGCTCGACGATGGCGCAGGCTTCGAGGCCGGGCAGGAAGGGCAGGGGGTTTTCCACCCGCTGCAAGAGGCCGGCCCAGGCCTGCTGGCGCGAGAGCGGCGTCAGCAGCGGGTTGGCGGGGTCGTTGATGGCGATCAGGTGCTCGAATTGCATGGGGCGGATGCTACCATCGAGCCATGCAACTTGAACGACTCCTGCACCGCCACGGCTTTGGCACGAGGAAGGAATGCCGCGCGCTGATCCGCCACGAGCGGGTCGCCATCGCCGGACAGCCCTGTACCGATCCTTTCGCCGAATTCGAAACCGATGGCCTGATTTTTTCCGTGGATGGCGTCGACTGGCCTTATTGCGAATTCGCCACGCTGATGCTCAACAAGCCGGCCGGTTACGAATGCTCG
>CAZFHE010000156.1:0-5437 GCA_964518615.1 uncultured Dechloromonas sp.
TTCCACTGCATCGCCACCTCGACGCCGATGGTGGCGCCATCGCCCGTTTTGGCTTCGCCGGCCGAGTAAAAGATGTTGGAATGCAGCACGCTCTTGGTACGGTTGATGTACTCGACAAAACTCTGCACCCCGCCCGCGAAGGCGAATAATTCCTCCTTGCCGGAACGCTGATCGACCAGCTTGATCGACACGCCGTTATTGAGGAAAGAGAGTTCGCGCAAGCGCTTGGCCAGGATTTCATAATGAAATTCGACATGGCCGAAAATTTCGTCGTCGGCCAGAAAATGCACTTCGGTGCCGCGCTTCTCGGTATCGCCAGTGACTTTCAGCGGCGAAATTTCGACCCCGTCGCGGATTTCGATGACGCGATCGACCGGCGCGCCGCGGTGAAATTCCATGAAATGCTTCTTGCCGTCGCGGCGTATGGTCAGGCGCAGCCATCGGGACAGCGCATTGACGCAGGAGACGCCAACGCCATGCAGGCCGCCGGAAACCTTGTAGGAATTCTGGTTGAACTTGCCGCCCGCGTGCAGCTCGGTCAGTGCGATTTCGGCGGCCGAGCGCCTGGGCTCGTGCTTGTCGTCCATCTTGACGCCGGTCGGAATGCCACGCCCATTGTCGATGACCGAAATCGAGTTATCGGGATGAATGGTGACGATGATGTCGTCGCAATGCCCGGCCAGCGCCTCGTCGATCGAATTGTCGACAACCTCGAAGACCAGATGATGCAGGCCCGTGCCATCCGAGGTGTCGCCGATATACATGCCGGGACGCTTCCGGACAGCCTCCAGGCCTTCGAGGATCTGGATGCTGGATTCGCCATAAGCCGGCGCGACGCCCTGGGCGCTATTCTCTTTACTCATTGATTTGGTTCCACGTGAAACAGGCCCGCCCGGCGGACGGGCCTCGGATTGACCGGAAAACCGCCGGTCATATGCGCATCGGCATGATGACGTACTTAAAGCGCTCGTTGCCCGGCACCGTGATCAGGGCGCTGGAATTGGCGTCATTGAAACTCCACTGCACTTCGTCGGTATGGACGTTGTTCAACACGTCGAGCAGATAGCCCACATTGAAGCCGACATCGATGGCCTCGCCGCTGTAATCGACCTCGATTTCTTCCTGCGCTTCTTCCTGCTCTGCATTGGCGGCGATCAGCTTCAAGCTGTTGTCGCCAAGCACCACGCGAATGCCGCGGAATTTTTCATTGGTCAGAATGGCGGCGCGCTGCATGGCCTGCATCAGGGTTTGGCGAGGCATGGTCAGGTGATTGCGCAGGGATACCGGCACCACCCGCTCGTAATCCGGGAACTTGCCGTCGATCAGCTTGGAAACCAGCACCACCGAACCAAAAGCGAAACGCACCTGGTTCGGGGCCAGCGTGATGCTCAGAGGCTCGTCGCTATCGACCAGCAGCCGGTTCAATTCGAGCACGGTCTTGCGCGGCAGGATCAATTCCTGGCGCGGCAACTCGGTGTCGATGGCCACGCTCGCGTAGGCCAGACGATGGCCGTCGGTGGCGACGGCGCGCAATTCCTTGCCCTCGACCAAGAGCAGCAAGCCATTCAGGTAATAGCGAACATCCTGGGCGGCCATGCTGTACTGGGTCTTGCCCAGCAACTGGCGGAAATCCCTTTGGGTCATCTCGAACTGCCGGGTATTGCCCTCGGCCAGCGTCATGCGCGGAAAGTCGTCGGCCGGCAGGGTCTGCAAACTGAAACGGCTTTTCCCGGCGCGAACCTGTAGACGCTTGTCTTCGAGCAGCAAACTGATTTCGGCGGTATCGGGCAGCGAGCGCAGAATTTCCTGCAACTTGCGAGCGCCAACCGTCACGGCGCCATCGCCATCGCCCAGGGCGCCCTCGGTCGTGGTAGTGATCTGAATTTCGATATCGGTCGCCAGCAGGGTCAGCCGTTCGCCTTTCTTTTCCAGCAGCACATTGGACAGGATCGGCAGCGTGTGACGCCGTTCGACGATTCCCGACACGGACTGCAACGGGGCGAGGAGCGTGTCTCTTTGGCTTTTAATAAGAACCATAAATTAACTTCCTTTATAGACTATATCGGGAACAGTTCTGTGGATAACAAGAAATAATTATTTGTTTTCAATCAGTTACGATCTAAAACCGGATCTGTAAAAGCCTCTGGATGGCCTGTGGATCAAATCTGGACAATTTTCCCACAAAGGGCAAAAACGCGTTCGTTCCACAATGGGCGGACAGCTTGCCCACAGACTTGTCGACAGGCTTCATCCCTTGAGCACCTGCAACAAGACGTGAAGGTCGTGGTTCAACTCGTTGTCCTTCAGGCGCAAGGAATCAATGGTTTTCACGGCATGGATGACCGTGGTGTGATCGCGTCCGCCAAAGGCGTCGCCGATTTCCGGGAAACTGTGCGAGGTCACTTCGCGGCATAGCCACATGGCCAGTTGCCGCGGCCGGGCGATGGCGCGCGTGCGCTTTTTGGAGAACAGGTCGGCAACCTTGATCTTGTAATAGTCGGCGACGGTCTTCTGGATATTGTCGATGCCGACATTGCGCACCGAACCGATCAGATCCTTCAGGGCCTCCTTGGCCAGATCGAGCGCAATGGCGCGACCGTGGAAGGAGGAATAGGCCAGCACCTTCTTGAGCGCGCCTTCCAGTTCGCGGACATTGGAGCGCAGGTGCTTGGCGATGAAAAAGGCGACTTCGTCGTCGAGACGAATGCCTTCGGCCTCGGCCTTCTTTTGCAGGATGGCGACGCGCATCTCCAGTTCGGGCGGCTCGATCTGCACCGTCAGACCCCAGTCGAAACGGGTCACCAGACGATCATCCAGGCCATTGATGTCCTTCGGATAGGTATCGCAGGTGATGATGATCTGTTTCCTGGCCTCGATCAGCGCATTGAACAGGAAGAAAAATTCCTCCTGAGAACGGTTCTTGCCATTGAAGAATTGCACATCGTCGAGCAGCAGCACATCGAGCGAGCGGTAGGCGCGCTTGAAGCTGTCGAAGGATTTTTGCTGGTAGGCGCGCACCACGTCCGAGTAGTAGTCCTCGGCATGGACATAGCGCACCACCTTGTCCGGATTTTCACCCACGATGGTATTGCCGATGGCGTGGATCAGGTGGGTCTTGCCCAAGCCCGCGCCGCCGTAGATGAATAGCGGGTTATAAGCGCCGCCCGGATTGTTGGCGACCTGGATGGCGGCGGCGCGAGCCAGATCATTGGCCTTGCCGACCACCAGATTGTCGAAGGTGAAATTCTGAAAGAGGCGCGACTTTTCATAACCGCTGTTGCGGCCCCGCGCCTTTTCCTCATGATGGGCGGGCTTGGCCCCGTTGGCCGGCGCTTGCGCCATCACGGGCGCCGCCCCATTCGGCGCGCTACCGTTGTCGGCCGCGCTGGGCGCGGGTGGGCTGGCCTGCCCATTGCCGATGACCAGGTCGATATTGACCGGCTCCGGGAAGAAGCTGCGCGAGTAGTCCTCGATGCGCGCCAGATAACGATCGCGCACCCATTTGAGAATGAAGCTGTTGGGCGCGATCAGGCGCAAGTTCCCCGCCGTGGGGTCGCTATCGCCTTCGAGGCGAAGCGGCTTGATCCAGGTATTGAACTGCTGCGCAGGTAATTCCTGTTCAAAGCGTTGTAAACAGGATTCCCAGAAACCGGCCATTGACGACTACACTCCCCCGCCTGAAGAACCCCCGACAGGCATTTGCAACTGTCTGATTTACAGACTATTTTGATGGATTGCGGGCCTCTTTGCGCGGCCGGCGAAAAACGCAATTCTACTCTTCCGGCCAAAAGTTATCCACAGCTATTGAAAATAATTGATCTTGACAGACTAGCGTCGGACGCGGTGTAATTGCGTGTTTTTCTTAGTACATCAAGGGATTATCAACATGAAACGCACGTATCAACCCTCGGTCGTGCGCCGCAAGCGCACCCATGGCTTCCTGGTTCGTATGCGCACCAAGGGTGGCCGGGCCGTGATCGCTGCTCGCCGCGCCAAGGGCCGCAAACGTCTGGGCGTTTGACCGGACTCGGGCGAGGTGGATCAAAGCTTCGCCAGACGCTATCGCCTGACCAAAACGGATGAGTTTTCATCCGTTTTTGGTTTCAGGAAAGCCATTCGCGGCAAGTTGTTGATGCTGCATTATCAGCCGCGGGCCGTCGGCGGAACCGATGCCCGGCTGGGTCTGGTGATTGGCAAGAAACTCCTGAAGCGGGCGGTCGACCGCAATCGCTGCAAGCGGGTGTTGCGCGAGCAATTTCGCTTGCGCCGCGCCGAATTGCCGGCATGCGATTTGATCGTTCGCCTGGCGACGAAGCCCGGAAAGCTCGAGACCGCTGTTCTGGTCGAGGACTTTCTCGCCTTGCTCGCGAAATTGCAGCGCTTGGCCGGATCGCTCAAGACGACATGAAACGCCTGTTGATCGGCTTGATCCGCATCTATCAGATTGCGATCAGCCCGTTTCTGGGGCGAAGCTGCCGCTATGTTCCCAGTTGTTCGGAATATACGGCGGAGGCGGTAGGAAAATACGGTGCCTTACGGGGCGGCTGGCTGGGCGCAAAGCGCATCTGCCGCTGTCATCCATGGCATCCGGGCGGGTACGATCCGGTACCCTGATTCGTTAAATGATTGATTGCATGGGCCCTTCATGGACACTCGTCGCCTGATCCTGGTTATTATCTTCGCCTTCTCCAGCTTTCTCTTGTGGGAAAACTGGCAGAGGTACAACCAGCCGATGCCGGCTGCCGAGCTCGCCGCCGCTGGCGCTCCGGCGGTGGCCGCCAATGACGGCGCGCCGCGCCCGAGCATCGGTCTGCAAGCGGGCGGCGTAACCGCGCCCAGCCTCAATACGGCCCCGGTCAACGCCGCCGAAACCTTCACCGTCGCGACCGATCTTCTGGAAGCCACCATTTCGGCCCAGGGCGGCGATATCGTCCGTCTTGAACTGTTCAAGTACAAGGAAAAGGACAATCCGGACAAGAATTTCGTCCTGTTCGACGCCAAGCATCAGTATTTTGCGCAAAGCGGCCTGATTGGCGAGGGCTTGCCGACCCATCGCTCGACCTTTAGCCGCGTCGAAGGCCCCGATCGCCTGGCCGATGGCGAGGAATCCCTGCAAGTGCGCCTTGAGGCCGATGGCCCGAATGGCGGCAAGATTGCCAAGATTCTGACCTTCCACCGCGATTCCTATCTGATCGACGTTGCCTGGGAAGTCAGTAATGCGGGCGAGCAGCCCATCGCGCCGCACGCCTATTTCCAGATTCAGCGCGATGGCGAAACGCCGGAAGGCGAATCGAAACTGGTCATGACCTTTACGGGCCCGGCCGTCTATACCGAGGAACACAAGTACCAGAAGCTGAAATTTGGCGATATCGCCGACAACAGCGCCAAGTACGCCAAGACCGCCGACGATGGCTGGGTGGCGATGGTTCAGCATTAC
>CAZFHE010000157.1:0-1614 GCA_964518615.1 uncultured Dechloromonas sp.
CCGTTGTTGTGATCGCGCAGCAGTTCTTCCAGATAGGAACGGTTGAACCAGCCGGTGTCGGCGAGCCGCGAGCCGAGCATGGCTTCCTGGACGCGGGCCTTGAGCGGGCCGCGGAACCAGCGCGCGAGCGGCACCGAAAAGCCCATCTTGGGGCGGTACAACACCTCGTCGGGCAATAGCGGCTCCATCGTTTTTTTGAGCAGATACTTGCCATGTCCATCCCGGATTTTGTGCGACGAGGGCAGGGTGGCCAGCCATTCGATCAGCTTGTGATCCATCAGCGGCTCGCGCACTTCCAGCGAATGGGCCATGCTGGCGCGGTCCACCTTGGTATTGATGTCGCCGACCAGGTAGGTCTTGAGATCGAGGTACTGGATCAGCGCCAGCGGATCGTCGGTTTCGGCCCGGGCGGCATGGCTGGCAAAAACCTGGATGGCGTCGTAGCCGCCGAGCGCGGTCTTGAATCGCGGGCTGAACAGGCGCTGGCGCATGGGCGCGCGCAGAATGGACACCGAATGGAAATAGGCTTCGACGGCGTCGCGGGCCATGCCCTCGAAGGTCGTCTTGGCGCGAAAGATGCGCGGCGCCCAGTCGGCCTTCGGGTAAAGCCGGCCGAGCGCGCCGAAGACTGGCCGGCGTAGGCCGAGCGGCAGCATCGAGCGCATTTTTTCTTCCATCAGGTGCAGGCGGTAGCGGCGGTAGCCGCCGAAGGCCTCGTCGCCGCAGTCGCCGGAAAGGGCGACGGTGACATGCTGGCGGGCCAGCTGACAGACGCGGTAGGTGGGGATCGCCGAGCTGTCGGCGTAAGGCTCGTCGTAGAGTCGGGCCAGGGTGTCGATGAGGTCGAAATCGTCGCTCTCGACCCTGTCGAGATGATGATGGGTGTGGTAGCGGTCGGCCACCATCCGGGCGAATTCCGATTCGTTGAAGCTAGGGTCGGAAAAGCCGATCGAGCAGGTATTGACCGGGCTCACCGAGAGGCCGGCCATGATGGCGACCACGGCGCTCGAATCGACGCCGCCGGAGAGGAAGGCGCCGAGCGGCACTTCGGAGATCATGCGCAGCCGGATGGATTCTTCGAGGCGATGGCGCAACTCGGTGCGGGCCTCGTCGTCGCCCAGCGGGTTGTCCAGCGAGAAGCGGACATCCCAATAAGGGCGCGGTTTGCCAAGCGGCTGGCCACGGCGCAGCAGCAAGGTAGAGGCGGGCGGCAGCTTTTTCGCCTGGCGGAAAATGGCGCGCGGTTCGGCAACGTAGCCGAGGGCGAAATATTCCTCGACGGCGCAGGGGTCGATGTCGCGCTTTAGGCCGCCGTGGGCGAGCAGGGATTTCAGTTCGGAACCGAACAGGAAGCTGCCGTCATCCAAGAGGGCGTAGAACAGCGGCTTGACCCCGAGGCGGTCACGGGCAAGAAACAGGGTTTCGCGATTGCGGTCCCACAGCGCGAAGGCGGACATGCCGCGGAAGCGGTCAACGCAACGCTCGCCCCAGGCTTCCCAGGCATGGACGACGACCTCGGTGTCGCTGCGGGTGTGGAAAAGATGGCCCAGCGCCTGCAATTCCGGAATCAGTTCCTGGTAATTGTAGATTTCGCCGTTGAACACGATAGAGACG
>CAZFHE010000158.1:0-7771 GCA_964518615.1 uncultured Dechloromonas sp.
GACATCGGCTGCGTGCCGACCCCGATCACCTATTTCGCCGCCTACGAGCTGGGCTGCCACTCCTGCGTCTCGGTCACCGGCAGCCATAATCCGCCCGATTACAACGGCTTGAAGATGGTGATCGGCGGCACGACCCTGGCGCTCGACGCCATTCAAGACCTGAAACAGCGCATCCTGGACGGCAAGCTGAAATACGGCCAGGGCAACAAGCGCAGCGCCGACGTCGCCGCCGCCTACATCGAACGCGTCGCCGCCGACATCAAGCTCGCCCGCCCGCTGAAAATCGTCATGGACTGCGGCAATGGCGTGGCCGGCGCGGTCGCCCCCGAGCTTTTCAAGCGCCTGGGCTGCGACATCGTGCCGCTTTACTGTGAAGTCGATGGCAATTTCCCCAATCATCATCCCGATCCCTCCAAGCCGGAAAATCTCGCCGACGTGCTACAGGCGCTCAAGGACACCGACGCCGAACTGGGCATTGCCTTCGACGGCGACGGCGACCGCCTCGGCGTCGTCACCAAGGATGGCGAGATCATCTATCCCGACCGCCAGCTGATGCTCTTCGCCGCCGATGTGCTGACGCGCGTGCCGGGCGGCATGGTGATCTACGATGTCAAATGCACCCGCCTTCTGGGGCCTTGGATCAAAAAGCACGGCGGCGTGCCGCTGATGTGGAACACCGGCCATGCGCTCGTCAAGGCCAAGCTGAAGGAAACCGGCGCCCCGCTGGCGGGCGAGATGAGCGGCCACACCTTTTTCAAGGAGCGCTGGTACGGCTTCGACGACGGTCTCTACACCGGCGCTCGCCTCCTGGAAATCCTCAGCCGCTCGGCCGATGCCAACGCGCCCTTGAAAGCCCTGCCGGATTCGCCCTCGACGCCGGAACTCAATATCAAGATGGCCGAGGGCGAGCCTTTCGCGCTGATCGCCAAACTCAAGGCCGAAGGCAAATTCCCCGGCGCGAGCGAAGTCATCACCATAGACGGCGTGCGCGTCGAATATGCCGATGGATTTGGGCTGGCCCGCCCGTCCAACACCACGCCGGTCGTCGTGCTGCGTTTCGAGGCCGATGACGCCGCCGCGCTGTCGCGCATCCAGGGCGCCTTCCGCGATGCGCTGAACGCGGTCTGGCCTGGCCTTACGCTGCCATTCTGAGCCACGCCCCTCGGCCGCCCGGCCGTTACCAATCACCTACATTGCAGTAACGCACCGGGCGGCGAAACAAGGGCAGAATGGGGGTTTCGCCCGAACGCCCCCCCACGATGAACCGACATTCCCCCCCGTTTCACGCCCGCGCCGCTTTCGCCCGCGCGCCGCAAAGCCTGTTCGGCAAGCTCTTGACCCTGGCCTTCAGCCTCTGCCTACTGGCGCTGGCCCTGATGTTCTCGCTGGTCGCGCTGATCGTGGTCGCCATCGGCGGCGCGCTGTTCGCCGGCTGGCTATGGTGGAAAACCCGCCGCCTGCGCAAAACCATGCGCGACGCCGCGCCCATGACTGACGGCGGCGGGACGCGGATCATCGAGGGCGAATACATTCGCGAGGCCGACGACGGCGAGCGCCTGCCGGGCTAGCGCGGTTTTGGTTCAATCCTTAACGCATTCCTTGCCTGAGGCTTGTCGGTTGGCGGTAAGCGAAGCGAACCCCAACGAGCAGAAGCTCACAGCGCAGCCGATGTTGGGGTTCGCCTACGGCTCACCGCCAACCCACTCCCAAACGGTTACGCTTCTGCATGTAAGCAAATGAATCAAAACCGCTCTAGGCTTCCCGCGCGGATTTTTGGATTGGCGAGCCCGGCCGCCTAGACTGGACGATCCAGTCTAACTACAATGCTGCCCCATGCAGACGCCGATCACTAACCGCGAAAAATTACTCCTGGCCGCGAGGGAACTGTTTCTTGAGCAGGGATATGACGCCAGCGTGGATGCCATCATTGGCCGCGCGGGCGTGGCGCGGCAGACTTTTTACAATCATTTCAAGAGCAAGGAAAGCCTGTTCGCCGAGACGGCGAGGGGCTGCTTTTTTGAAATCATCGTGCACCTCGACGGCGAGCCGGAAAACCTGCGCGCGAGTCTGAGAACCTTTGCCCAGGCTTACCGCGACAAGGCGCTCAGCCTGGAGGGCATTGCCTCCTATCGCGCGGTGTGCAGCCAGTCCTCGCGTTTTCCGGACCTGGTGCGCGAGGTGTATGAACAGGGCTTTGGCCAGATGATCGCGCGGCTCGCCGAGTTTCTCGGCAAGGCGATGGATCGGGGCTATCTGCTCCCTGTCGATCCGGTATTCGCGGCGGAATTGCTGACGGCGATGGCGCTCGGTCAGGATAGAACGAAGCGCCTGTTCGGCATCGAGTGCGAAGAGGCGGATGAGGCCTTGAAGCTGGATTACGTCATAGATGCTTTTTTGCGGATGCTGGCGCGCGCGCCTTGAGCCGTTTTTTATATTGAATTTTTAGAGGCCGTTCCATGCGTATCGAAGGGATGTCGTTTCGCCTAATCCATGTTGCGGCGCTTGCCATCGCGCTGTCGGCCTGCGGAGAAAAACCCGCGCCGCCCCCGCCGCCCACGCCCGAAGTCGGCGTTGTCACGGTCCAGCCGACCGCCGTGCCGGTCGTCTCCGAACTCTCCGGACGCACCCATGCCTATCTGGTCGCCCAGGTGCGCGCCCGGGTGGATGGCGTGGTGCTGCGCCGCGAATTCACCGAAGGGTCGCTGGTGAAGGCGGGCCAGCGGCTCTACAAGATTGATCCGGCCCCCTATATCGCCGCGCTCAACACGGCCAAGGCCGCGCTCGCCAAGGCCAAGGCCAATCTGGCCACCCAAGAGGCGCTGGTCGCCCGTTACAAGGTGCTGGTGGAGGCCAATGCGGTCAGCCGGCAGGATTACGACAACGCGATCGCGGCGCGCGGGCAGGCGGCGGCCGATGTCGCCGCCGGCGAGGCCGCCGTGGAAACCGCGCAAATCAATCTGGGCTATACCGATGTCGTCTCGCCGATCGCGGGCCAGGTGGGCATCTCTCAGGTCACGCCGGGCGCTTATGTGCAGGCGGGCGCGGCAACGCTGATGGCGACCGTGCAGCAGCTCGATCCGATGTATGTCGATGTGACGCAAACGAGCCTGGATGGCCTCAAACTGCGCCGTGAGATACAGGAAGGCCGTCTTGCGGCCGACGGCCCGAATGCCGCCAGGGTCACGCTGATTCTCGAAGACGGCAGCATTTATAGAGAGACGGGCAAGCTCCAGTTCGCCGATGTCACGGTGGATCAGAGCACCGGCTCGGTCGCGCTGCGGGCGCTCTTTCCGAATGCCGACCGGGTGTTGCTGCCGGGCATGTTCGTGCGCGCGCGCATTGAACAGGGGGTCAATAACCATGCCTTCCTGGTGCCGCAGATTGGCGTGCAATACGACCGGAAAGGCCAGTCCACGGTGCTTGCCATCGACAAGGACGACAAGGTCGAGCTGCGCGCCATTCAGACGCTGGGCGCCAATGGCCAGGATTGGGTGGTCCAGGACGGCTTGAATCCCGGCGACCGCATCATCGTCCAGGGCGTCGACAAGGTCCGGCCAGGCACGCCGGTCAAGACCGTGGCGGCCCAATTGCCCCCGCCGCCCCCGCCAGGCGCGCCATCGGCGGATATGGTGACGGGCGGCGCGAGCCCCCCCGCCAACGCGGCCCCGGACGCGCAAGCCGCCTCCGGCGACAAGCGCTAAAGGGGAGCCTGCCTCATGGCAAATTTCTTTATCGACCGCCCGATCTTTGCCTGGGTGCTCGCCATCATCCTGATGCTGGCGGGCGCGGCGTCGATCTTCACGCTGCCGGTCGCGCAATATCCGACCATCGCGCCGCCCTCCATCCAGATCGCCGCGACCTATCCGGGCGCGTCGGCAAAAACGGTGGAAGACACGGTGACCCAGGTCATCGAGCAGCAGATGAGCGGCATTGATCATCTGTTGTACATCTCCTCGGCTTCCGACGACTCGGGCTCGGCCATCATCACGCTGACCTTCGCGTCCGGCGCCGATCCGGACGTCGCGCAGGTGCAGGTGCAAAACAAGCTGCAACTCGCCATCCCGGCCCTGCCGCAGGTGGTGCAGCAGCTTGGCGTCCGGGTCACCAAGTCGAGCAGCAGCTTCCTGATGGTGCTGGCCTTCGTGTCCGAAGACAGCAGCATGTCGCGCAACGACCTCGCCAACTATGCGGCCTCGAACATTCTGGAACCGATCAGCCGCATCAACGGCGTGGGCACGGCCACGCTATTCGGCTCGCAGTACGCGATGCGCATCTGGCTCGACCCCAACAAGCTGAACAATTTCCAGTTGACGCCCACCGACGTGACGGCCGCGATTGCCGCGCAGAACGTGCAGATCGCGGGCGGCCAGCTCGGCGGCACGCCGGCGGCGGCGGGCCAGATGTTCCAGGCGACCATTACCGCGTCGACCTTGCTGCGCACGCCGGATGATTTCGGCAACGTCTTGCTGAGGGTGAATCCCGATGGCGCCCAGGTGCGCCTGAAAGACGTGGCGCGCATCGCGCTGGGCGGCGAAACCTATAACTTCGACACCCGGTACAACGGCATGCCGACGGCCGGCATGGGCATTCAACTTGCGCCGGGCGCCAATGCGCTGACGACCGCCAGTCTGATTCGCCAGAAAATGGAGGAACTGGAGAAATATTATCCGCACGGCCTGGCCGTGAAATATCCCTACGACACGACGCCCTTCGTCAAGCTGTCGATCCAGGAAGTGGTCAAGACGCTGTTCGAGGGCATCCTGCTCGTCTTTCTGGTGATGTATCTGTTCTTGCAGAACATACGCGCCACCCTCATTCCCACCATCGCCGTGCCGGTCGTGCTGCTTGGCACCTTCGCGATCATGGCGGTGGCGGGATTCTCGATCAATACGCTCTCCATGTTCGGTCTGGTGCTGGCCATCGGCCTCCTCGTAGACGATGCCATCGTGGTCGTGGAAAACGTCGAGCGGGTGATGGCGGAAGAGGGATTGTCGCCCAAGGAGGCAACCCGCAAGGCGATGAGCCAGATCACCGGCGCGCTGATCGGCGTGGCCCTCGTGCTTTCCGCGGTATTCGTGCCGGTGGCGCTGTCGGGCGGCGCGGTGGGCGCCATCTACCGGCAGTTCTCGCTGACCATCGTGGCGGCCATGGTGCTTTCCGTGCTGGTTGCGCTGATTCTCACCCCCGCGCTTTGCGCGACGATATTGAAGCCCATCAAGAAGGGCCATCACGAAACCAAGAAGGGGTTCTTCGGCTGGTTCAACCGGACCTTCAACCGGAGCCGCGACAAGTATCACAACGGCGTGCATTACGTGATCAAGCGCTCGGGGCGCTGGCTGATCCTCTATGTCGGCCTGATTGTCGCCATCGGCTTTCTGTTCGTGAATCTGCCCAAATCCTTCCTGCCCGTCGAGGATCAGGGCACGATGTTCATCATCGTGCAGACCCCCTCCGGCTCGACCCAGGAAACCACGGCGCGCACGCTCGCCAATATCTCGGACTATCTGCTCGACAAAGAAAACGGAGAAGGCGCGATCGTCGAGTCGGCGCTCGCGATCAATGGCTTCAGCTTCGCGGGCCGCGGCCAGAATTCCGGTCTCATTTTCGTGCGCATGAAGGACTACAAGCTCCGCCAGCGCCAAGACCAGGGGATTCCGGCGCTGGTGGGCCGCATCTTCATGCGCTATGCCGGCTACAAGGACGCCATGGTGATTCCGGTGAATCCGCCCTCCATTCCCGAACTGGGCACGGCCGCGGGCTTCGATTTCCAGTTGCAGGATCGCGGCGGCATGGGCCACGACAAGCTGATGGAAGCGCGCAACATGCTGCTGGGCATGGCCGCGCAAGACAAGGCGAGGCTCGCGATGGTGCGCCCGAACGGCCTGAACGATACGCCGCAATTCAAGGTGGATATTGATCGCGAAAAAGCGCATGCGCTGGGCGTATCGTCCAGCGCCATCGACCAGACCTTCTCGATCGCCTGGGCCTCGCAATACGTCAATAACTTCCTCGATCTCGACGGCCGGATCAAGAAGGTTTTCGTGATGGCCGACGCGCCCTACCGCATGAAGCCGGAGGATATGAACCTCTGGCATGTGCGTAATTCGGAAGGAAAAATGGTGCCCTTCAGCGTCTTCGGCTCGGGCCGCTGGACCCACGGTTCGCCGAAGCTCGAACGCTACAATGGCGTATCGTCCATGCAAATCCAGGGACAGGGCGCGCCGGGCATCTCCACGGGCCAGGCCATGGCGGCCATGGAGCAGCACGCGGCAAAACTGCCGCCGGGCATCGGTTTTGAATGGACGGGCATTTCCTTCCAGGAGCGCCAGTCCGGCTCGCAAGCGCCCATTCTCTACGCCATTTCGATTCTCGTCGTCTTTTTGTGTCTGGCGGCGCTGTACGAAAGCTGGTCCATTCCCTTCGTGGTCATCATGGTGGTGCCGCTCGGCGTGATCGGCGCGCTGCTCGCCGTGACCTTGCGCGGCATGGAAAGCGACGTCTTCTTCCAGGTAGGCGTTTTGACGACCATAGGCCTGTCGGCGAAAAACGCGATTCTGATTGTCGAGTTCGCGCGCAATCTCCAGGCCGAAATGAAGATAGGCCCGGTCGAAGCGGCGCTCGAAGCCTCGCGCCTGCGCTTGCGCCCCATCCTGATGACCTCGCTGGCCTTCGGCTTCGGCGTGCTGCCGCTGGCGATCAGCACCGGCGCGGGTTCGGGCAGCCAGCACGCGATCGGCACCGGCGTGATCGGCGGGATGCTGACCGCCACCTTCCTCGCCATTTTCATGATCCCGATGTTCTTTGTCGTGGTTCGCGCCAAATTCGCGCACGAGACGGAAGACGCGGATATCGCGCTCCAGCACTACGATGAGCACCACGCCCACGATTACGATGAAGTTGACGAGGACGAAGAAGTCGATGAGGACAAGGACGCCGGCGGCCAGGAAGACGCCGACGGCGGCAAGCCAGGCGGCGATGGCGGCGAATCGGGCAAGGAAGGACAACGCGATGCATAAATTCCCCATCATGACCGTGGCCGCCCTGCTGCTCTCGGCTTGCTCGCTGGCCCCCTGGTACGAACAACCCGCCGCGCCGGTATCGCGGACTTACCCGCAAGGCGAGGCCTATCGGGCGCAAGCCGCTGCCATCGAGGCGGAGCGCAGCGCCAAGGGCGAAGCGGCGGCCGACATCGGCTGGCGCGAGTTTTTTGTCGATGAGCGCTTGCAACGGCTCGTCGAAATCGCGCTGGCCAACAACCGCGATCTGCGCATGTCGGCGCTCAATATCGAGGCGGCGCGCGCGCGCTACCAGATCACGCGCGCCGAGCTCTTCCCCGCCCTCAACGCGGCGGCTTCGAGAGCGCGCACGCGCACGCCCGATGACATGCAGAGCGCGCCAGACAATCCCTATAACCTCTACAGCGCGGGTTTGCAGGCCTCCTGGGAAATCGACTTCTGGGGACGCATCAAGAGCTTGAAGGATCAGGCGCTGGCCCAGTATTTCGCGACGGCCCATGCGCGCAAGGCAGCCGAAATCACGCTGGTTTCGCAAGTCGCGGATCAGTACTTGGCGATGCTCTCCGCCGACGAGCTGATCCAGCTCGCGCGGGCCAGCCTCAAGACGGCGCAGGATTCCCACCGCCTCACGAAAGTGCGATTCGACGTCGGCACGGGCGCCGAACTCGATCTGCGCCAGTCAGAAAGCATGGTCGAACAGGCGGAGGCCAGCCTGCACACCCAGTTGCGCGCCCGCGCCCAGGCCGAGAACGCGC
>CAZFHE010000159.1:0-6780 GCA_964518615.1 uncultured Dechloromonas sp.
CAGGGCGATTGCATTTATTCATCATGATCTGGTCTGATTCCCAGGATCGCCATTCTGAACTCATCGTTCCAAGCGGCGAGTTTTCGTTTCTTGGTGAGGCTGAGTTTGCCAAGCTGGGCGGTTGCGGTTTCGAGGCGCAGGACGTTGAGGACGATTTTCTTCAAGCGCGAAAGATTGTCGGCGGCGTAGTCCTTGCGGACCCTCGCGGCATCCTCGCCGAAATTCACATCGAGCATCCAATGCAGGCGGTTCTCGATGCCCCAGTGGGCGCGAACCGCGGTCGCGAAGGCCTCCGCGCTCATCATCCGGGAACTGATGTAGTAGCGACGCGCCAAGGCTTCCTTGCCGTTTTCGATACGCAGCGAGTCGATGCTCGCCAGCATCTTGCACCCCGGCCACTTCTCATCGACTTCACCCTCATGAGCCGCCACCCAGGCGCGTTGGACGACGAGACGACCATGGGAACGCTCCATGCGCTCGAAACACTGGCCGGCCTCCCGCAGGCGCTCTCGTTGGGTCGAGTCAAACCGATCCTGAAGCGTTTCCAGAAGATGCGGCTGGTTGCCCTTCACCGCCAGCAGGTAATCCGCGCCCTTGTCCAGAATCGTCGCCGCAATCTCGGCCTGGCAACCCAGGGCGTCGAGGGTCACGAGATAGCCACGGATCAAGAGGGCGTCGAGCAATTCGGGAATGGCCGTGATTTCGTTGCTCTTGTCGGCCACCTTCTCCTGACCCAGCGCCAATCCCGCCTCGGTGGCGAAGGCGCTCACCAGGTGGATGGGACTGCGCTTGCCATCTCTCGAACCACGCACCGTCTTGCCATCCACGGCCAGCGTGCCGCCCACCGAAGTGACCATGCCCGCCGTCCAGCGACGAAAGGCGTCTTCGAAGCTCTTGGGATCAAGGAGACGAAAGACCCGATTGAAGGTGTCATGCGAGGGAATGCCGTGCTTGAGCTTCAGGAAGCCTTTGAGCCACGCGGCTTTCTGATGGGCCCAGAAGGCCATGTCCTCGAAGTTGTCCACGTCCGACAGGATGGCGCAGATGGCAATCACCAAGATCTCCCGCAGGTCATGTCGGTGGTCATACCCGGCGCGGCGCGGGTCCTCGATGTCGGCCAGGCAGGTCATCAGCGGCATCGGTGCGGTGGCATCCATTCTCGTCGTCCAAAAGTCGAGAGTAGACGCTATTTCTGCCCTGCTCCCAAGATGTATGCATAAATTCCTGAGCGTAAACGACTTTCATGGGGGGGGACGGATAAATGCAATCGCCCTGGCCAGACTCGGGCCCCCAATATTACTTCAATGCTTACGCAATATTGCGCCGCATAACAGAAAATCAACCGAAAATTGCGGATCCCCGTTTTGCTTCCCTCTCAGTGAATGATGAGGCCGGTGCTTGAGCTGTGTCAGGCCAGCGCGATTTTCAGCAGCGCCAGGACGAGCAGGGTGTAGCCGGCGGCGACCAGGTCGTCGGCCATGACGCCGAAGCCGTTCTTGACGTGCTGGTCGAAATAGCGCGCCGGTTGTGGCTTGGTGATGTCGAATACACGAAACAGCAGGAAGGCGGCCAGTTGCCAGGCGAGGCTATCTGGCGTCAGCAGCAGCACCAGCCAGAAGGGCACGATTTCGTCCCAGACGATGCTGCCGTGGTCCGGGTCGCCGAGCGCCCGGCCGGTCAGGTCGATCAGCCAGATGCCGCCAAGATAGGCGGCGGCGAACAGGATGAGTAATTGAAAATCGCCGAAGTAGGGGCGAAAGAGCAGAAAGCTGCCCCAGGCGAACAGGGTGCCGAAGGTGCCGGGCGCTTTGGGGGCGAGGCCGCTGCCGCAGCCGAGCGCGAGGAAGTGCGCCGGGTGGGCGAAGAGGAAGCGCAGGTTGGGACGCTGGGCGGTCTTAGCCAAAATGCTCGAAACCCTTGTGCTGGAATTCGATCGGCTGTTCATCCGGGTCGAAGACTGTGACTTCGCCGGGCGGTCCGGCGACCATGTCGCCGATGCACCACAGCGGCAGTTCGAGGCGGGCGGCGATTTGGACAATGGCGGCGTGCTGTGCGAATGGCGCGGTGAAGCAGAGTTCGTAATCGTCGCCGCCGGCCATCTGGCATTCGACCGCCAGTTTGCGAAGTTCGGCGTCGTAGGCCTCGGCCTTGGGCAGATGCGGCATCTGGCAGAGGCGCAGGGCCGCGGCGCAGCCGGAGCGCTGGGCGATATGGCCGAGATCGGCGAGCAGGCCGTCGGAAATGTCGATGGCGGCGCTGGCCACGCCGACCAGGGCCTCGCCGAGGGCGACGCGGGGGCGCGGTTTTTCCAGGGCGGCGATGCACAGACGCGGCCAGGGGTCGGGCAGGCGGCTTGGCAAGTCCACGCGGCCTTGTAAGTGGGCGAGCCCCAGGGCGGCGAGGCCGGGGCGGCCGGAGACCCAGATCTGGTCGCCGACCCGTGCGCCGTCGCGGCGCAAGGCGCGGCCCGGCTCGATTTCGCCAAGGGCGGTGACGCACAGATTGAGCGGCCCGTGCGTGGTGTCGCCGCCGATCAGCTCGACGCCGTATTCGTCGGCGCAGGCGAAGAAGCCGTCGGCGAAAGCGGCGATCCAGGCTTCGTCGGCCTCCGGCAGGGCGCCGGCAAGGGTGACCCAGCGCGGCCGCGCGCCCATTGCGGCGAGGTCGGAGAGATTGACGGCGAGCGCCTTCCAGCCAAGACTTTTGGGATCGGCGTCGGGCAGGAAGTGGACGCCAGCGACCAGCATGTCGGTGGTGATCGCCAGTTGTTTGCCGGGCGTTGGCTGCAACAGCGCGCAGTCGTCGCCGGGGCCGAGCGCCGCCGAGGGCGTCGGGCGGGCGAAGTAGCGGTCGATCAGCGCGAATTCGCCGGCCATCGGCTTATTTTTTCTTGCGCGCGGCGACTTCGTCCGGGCGGACCCCGGCGGCCAGCTTGTCGAGCACGCCATTGACGTACTTGTGGCCATCGGTGCCGCCGAAAGCCTTGGTCAGCTCGATGGCCTCGTTGATGATGACGCGGTAGGGCGTTTCCGGGTGATTGAGCATCTCGAAACAGCCGAGCATCAGCACAGAGGCCTCGATGGGCGACAACTCGCCGAAGGGGCGGTCGATGTGGGCGGCGATACGGGCCGTCAGGGCTTCGTGTTGGCCGATTACGCCCCGCAGGGCGCCGACGAAGAACTCGCGGTCGGCCTTGGCGAAATCTTCCATTTCCGGCGCGTGGGCTTCGATGGCGGCCTCGTCGGCGCCGCCGACGCGCCACTGGTAGAGGCCTTGCAGCACGAATTCGCGGGCCCGGCGGCGAGCCGAGCGCGGCGCGGGCGGCGGCGTTTCGAGTTGGGAGTCGTTGGAAAAATCGCTGTCGAAGTCGGTCATGGGCAGAGCGCTTTCTGAAGATTGGCCATTTCCACGGCAGCCTGGGCACAGTCGGTGCCCTTGGGCTGCATGCGGACTTCCGCCTGTTCGTCGGTGTCGCAGGTGAGAATGCCGTTGGCGATGGGGACGCCGGTGTCGAGCTGGACTTCCATGATGGCGCGGCAGGCGTCATTGGAAACCACCTCGAAATGATAGGTGTCGCCGCGAATGACCGCGCCGAGGGCGACCAGCGCGTCGAATCCGCCGCTCTGCGCCATGCTTTGCAGGGCCAGCGGAATTTCCAGCGCGCCGGGAACCGTGGCGATGCGCATGTCGCCATCGGCCACGCCCAGGCGCTTCAATTCGGCGATGCAGGCCGAGAGCAGGCCCTCGCAAATCGGCAGGTTGAAGCGGCTCATGACGACGCCGACGCGAAGGCCGGCGCCGTCGAGCTGGCTGTCGTACTCAAATACCTGGTCAAAACGGGACATGGCTCAATGCTCCGCAGGAGAGGGGATAAAACCGGTGACTTCGAGATCGAAGCCGGTCATGGAAGGCATTTTGCGCGGGCTGGTCAAAAGCCGCATCCGGGTCACGCCGAGATCGCGCAGGATCTGAGCGCCAATGCCATAGGTGCGCGGATCCCATTTCTGCGGGCGGCGCGCCGCATCGGCCCGGTCGCGGCCAGTCAGGCGATTCAGCAAGGCTTCGCCGTCTTCCGGGCGGTGCATCAGCACGATCACGCCGTGGCCGTTTTTGGAGAGCGCCGCCTGCGCCTCGTCGATCGAGAAGGATTGCGCCGTGCTGCCTGGATCAAGGAAATCGAGCACCGACAGCGGCTCATGGACGCGCACCAGGGTTTCGCCCCCGGCCGGAATCTCGCCCTTGACGAGCGCGAGATGCGTGGCGCCGCTGGCGCGGTCGATATAGGCATGCAGCGTGAATTCGCCGTGGGCCGTGGTAATGGGCTTGCTGACGACGCGCTCGACCAGGGTCTCCGAAGCGGCGCGGTAGTGGATCAGGTCGGCGATGGTGCCGATTTTCAGCCCGTGCTCCTGGGCGAATTCGATCAATTGCGGCAGCCGGGCCATGGTGCCGTCCTCGTTGAGGATTTCGCAAATCACCGCCGCCGGTTCAAGGCCGGCCATCTCGGCCAGATCGCAGCCGGCCTCGGTGTGGCCGGCGCGAACCAGCACGCCGCCGGGGCGGGCGGTGATCGGAAAAATGTGGCCGGGCTGGACGATGTCATCCGGCGTTGCATGGCGGGCCACGGCGGCCTGCACGGTACGCGCCCGGTCGGCCGCCGAAATGCCGGTGGTGACCCCCTCGGCCGCCTCGATCGAAACCGTGAAGGCGGTGCCGTAGGCCGCCTTGTTGTCGCGCGCCATTTGCGTGAGGCCAAGCTTCTTGCACCGCTCTTCGGTCAGCGTCAGGCAAACCAGGCCCCGGCAGTGAGTGACCATGAAATTGATCGCTTCCGGCGTCACGAACTCGGCGGCGATGACGATATCGCCCTCATTCTCGCGATCCTCCTCGTCGACCAGAATGACCATGCGGCCGGCTTTCAGCTCGGCAACAATGTCGGCGGTGGGGGCAATGGCGGGATGCGGAGGCATGGGACTGACGGAAAAGGAAAAAGGGGTCTATTTTCGCAGAAAGCGGCGCTCAATGCCCGCTCAGACATTGAACAGAAAATTCATCACATCCCCATCCTTCACCACATATTCCTTGCCTTCGGCGCGCATTTTGCCGGCTTCCTTGGCGCCGTGTTCGCCCTTGCAGGCGATGAAGTCATCAAAGGCGATGGTCTGGGCGCGGATGAAGCCGCGTTCGAAGTCGGTGTGGATGCCGCCGGCCGCTTGCGGCGCGGTGTCGCCGACGTGGATGGTCCAGGCGCGCACTTCCTTGACGCCCGCGGTGAAATAGGTTTGCAGGCCGAGCAGCTGGTAGCCGGCGCGGATCAGGCGGTCGAGGCCGGGCTCGTGCAAGCCCATGGATTCGAGAAATTCGATCTTGTCGGCTTCATCCAGATCGGCGATTTCGGCCTCGATGGCAGCGCACAGGGCGACCACGCCGACCCCCTCGGCGGCGGCATGGGCGTGTACGGCCTCCAGATGCGGATTGTTCGTAAAGCCATTTTCGGCGACGTTGGCGGCATAGAGCACGGGCTTTGCGGTAATCAGGCAGAAGGGCTTGAGGCTCGCCCATTCTTCCTTGGCGAGATCGAGGGCGCGCACGGGCTTCCCCTGGTCGAGCTGGGCGAAGCATTTGTCGAGCACGGCGACCAGAATCTTGGCTTCCTTGTCGCCCGCGTTGGCCGGGCGGCGGTAGCGGTTGAGCGCTTTTTCGACGGTGGCCATGTCGGCCAGCGCGAGTTCGGTGTCGATGACTTCGATATCGCGCAGCGGATCGACGCTGCCCGAGACATGCACCACGTTGTCGTCGGCAAAGCAGCGCACGACATGGACGATGGCATCCGTCTCGCGGATATTGGCCAGGAACTGGTTGCCCAGGCCCTCGCCCTTGGACGCGCCGGCGACCAGACCGGCGATGTCGACAAACTCGACGATGGCCGGCTGCACCTTCTGCGGCTTGACGATGTCGGAGAGCGCTTTCAAGCGCGGGTCCGGCACCTCGACGATGCCGACATTCGGCTCGATGGTGCAGAAGGGGTAATTGGCCGCTTCGATGCCGGCCTTGGTCAGGGCGTTGAACAGGGTGGACTTGCCGACATTGGGCAGGCCGACGATGCCGCATTTGAGAGACATGGGGGTTCCTTGAAATTAAACGGCTTTGCCGTGCAACTGTTGCTGGGCGCCGGCAAAATCGCCGGCGGCGAGTCGGGGCCAGGCCGACAGGCAGCGGGAAAGCGCCTGTTCGATGGCCGGCAGTTCATCCTTTAGCGGCGGATGCAGCACGAAATTGACCACCGGCTGGGCGAGGTTCAGGGTGCGCGGATGGCCAATGCCGAGGCGCAGACGCCAGAAATCCGCCGTGCCGAGCCGGGCCTCCATGTCTTTCAAGCCATTGTGGCCGCCGTTGCCGCCGCCCTGCTTCAAGCGGATGGCGCCGGGCGCGAGATCGAGATCGTCATGCACGACAAGAATTTCGTCGGCGGGAATTTTGTAAAAATTGGCCAGCGCGGCGACCGCCTGACCGGAACGGTTCATGAAGGTGGCCGGCTCCAGCAGCCAGATGTCGCCCGCGCGCGCCGCCTTGCCGAAAAACTTGGCCTGCGGGGCGAGCGAGGTTTTCAGTGCCGCCGCCAGACGGTCGACGAACCAGAAACCGACATTGTGCCGGGTGTTCTCATATTCGGCGCCGGGATTACCGAGGCCGACGACGAGGCGGGGAGAGGGCATGGGCTTTGCGTGCAAAAAGGCCGCCGGCGGCAGGGTGCCGGCGGCGGCCAGGATGGCGGCGTGG
>CAZFHE010000160.1:0-2895 GCA_964518615.1 uncultured Dechloromonas sp.
GGGCGGACCGATGCCGGCGTGCATGCGACGCAGCAAGTGGTGCATTTCGATGCGCCGGTCGAGCGCCCCATCAGCGCCTGGGTGCGCGGCGTCAATTCGCATCTGCCGGAAGGCGTCGCGGTGCGTTGGGCGCAGCCGGTCGATGAGGCATTCCACGCCCGTTTCAGCGCTTACGCCCGGCGTTATCGCTATTTGCTGCTCAACCGGCCCCAGCGGCCCGGCTTGTGGCGGGGGCGGGTCGGCTGGTTTCATCTGCCGCTCGATCTGGCCGCGATGCAGGCGGCCTGCGCCGCGCTGCCCGGCGAGCACGATTTTTCCGCCTTTCGCGCTGCCGGCTGCCAGGCCAAGTCGCCGGTCAAGCGGATGCGCCACGCCTCGGTGCGCCAATGCGGCGCCTTGTTCGTCTTCGATTTTGAAGCCTCGGCCTTTTTGCACCACATGGTGCGCAACCTGGTCGGCGCCCTGGTCCATATCGGCAAGGGCGCTCAATCGCCCGCCTGGATTGGCGAATTGTTGCAAATGAAAGACCGGCGGCTGGCGGCGCCGACCTTTTCGCCCGATGGGCTGTATTTTCGCGGGCCGGTCTATGAGTCGCGCTGGGGCTTGCCGGAGCCGGCCGACGACGTATTCGATGGATGGTTATGAAAACCCGTATCAAGATTTGCGGCCTGACCCGCGAAGCGGATGTCGATGCCGCCATTGCCGCCGGCGCCGATGCCATCGGTTTCGTTTTTTATCCGCCCAGTCCGCGCTATGTGACGCCGCGGCGGGCAGCTGAGCTCGCGCGGCGGATTCCGCCCTTTGTCGATGCCGTCGGCCTCTTCGTCAATGCCGCGGCGGAGGATGTCGCCGCCGCCTGCGCCCTGGCACCCCTCAATCTTCTGCAATTTCACGGCGACGAGGACGCGGCGTATTGCCGTCAGTTTTCAAGACCTTGGCTACGCGCGGCGCGGGTGAGGCCGGGGCTTGATCTGTTAGAATTCGCGCGCTCCTTTCCCGATGCCCGGGGATTGTTGCTGGATGCTTTCGTCGAGGGTTATGGCGGCGGCGGTCATGTTTTCGACTGGACCCTGATTCCGCCCGGCTTGCCCGGCTTTGTGGCGCTGTCCGGCGGCCTGACCCCCGCCAATGTCGGCGACGCCATCCGGCGCACGAGGCCGGCGGCGGTGGATGTGTCCTCCGGCGTGGAGGCGGACCAAGGCAAAGGGGGCAAGGGCATCAAGGATCACGACAAAATCGCCGCCTTCGTCGCGGCAGTACGGAAAGCCGATGAGTCACTATAACTACCCCGACGCCAAGGGCCATTTCGGTCCCTATGGCGGCGTTTTCGTCGCCGAGACCCTGTTCGGCGCGCTCGACGAGCTGCGCTCGGCCTATGCCGAAGCCCAGGCCGATCCGGCTTTTCGCGCCGAATACGAGTACGAGCTGAAGCATTTCGTCGGCCGGCCGTCGCCCATCTATTACGCCAAGCGTCTGTCCGACGCCCTGGGCGGGGCGCGGATTTACTTGAAGCGCGAGGATCTGAACCATACCGGCGCTCACAAGGTGAATAACTGCATTGGCCAGGCCCTGCTCGCCAAGCGCATGGGCAAGCCGCGCGTCATCGCCGAGACCGGCGCAGGCCAGCATGGCGTTGCCACGGCCACCGTGGCCGCCCGCTACGGCTTTGAATGCGTGGTCTATATGGGGGCCGAGGATGTCCGCCGTCAGGCCGCCAATGTCTATCGCATGAAGCTTCTGGGGGCGACGGTGGTGCCGGTCGAATCCGGCTCCAAGACGCTGAAGGATGCGCTGAACGAGGCGATGCGCGACTGGGTCACCCATATCCACAACACCTTCTACATTATCGGCACGGTCGCAGGGCCCCATCCCTACCCGATGCTGGTGCGCGACTTTCAGACCATCATTGGCGAAGAGTGCCTTGCGCAAATGCCGGAAATCGCCGGCCGTCAGCCGGATGCGGTGATCGCCGCGGTCGGTGGCGGCTCCAATGCGATAGGCATTTTCTACCCCTATATTGATGATGCCAACGTTCGCCTGATCGGCGTCGAAGCCGCCGGGCTCGGGCTTTCCAGCGGCAAGCATGCCGCTGCCCTGGGCCTTGGCGCGCCCGGCGTGCTGCACGGCAACCGCACCTATCTGTTGCAGGACGCGGATGGTCAGATTATCGAGACGCACTCGATTTCCGCCGGCCTCGACTATCCCGGCGTCGGCCCCGAGCACGCCTGGCTGAAAGACATTGGCCGGGCCGACTATGTGGCCATCGACGATGCCGAGGCGCTCCAGGCCTTCCACGACCTCTGCCGTCTCGAAGGCATCATTCCGGCCCTGGAATCCAGCCATGCGCTGGCCTATGCGATGAAACTGGCGCCGACGCTTTCCCAGGACAAGATTTTGCTGGTCAACCTCTCCGGCCGGGGTGACAAGGACATGCACACGGTGGCCGAGAAATCCGGGATCCATTTCTGATGTCGAGAATCCAGACCGCATTCCAGCGCCTCGAGGGCGAAGGCCGCAAGGCGCTGATTCCTTTCATCACCGCCGGCGACCCCGATGCCGCGCTGACCGTGCCGCTGATGCGCTCGCTGGTCGCCGCCGGCGCCGACATCATCGAACTCGGCGTGCCCTTTTCCGACCCGATGGCCGACGGCCCGACCATCCAGCGCGCCTCCGAGCGCGCCCTGGCGCGCGGCATGAGTTTGCGCAAGGTGCTGCAACTGGTCAGCGCCTTTCGCGCCCTCGACAACCAGACGCCGGTGGTGCTGATGGGCTACGCCAACCCGATCGAAGCCATGGGGCTCGATGCCTTTGCCGATGAAGCCGCCCGTTCGGGCGTCGATGGCGTGCTGGTCGTGGACTATCCGCCGGAGGAAGCGGCCGAGTTTGGCGCGGCGA